>NZ_SJXI01000028.1:0-195694 GCF_004337455.1 Parafrankia sp. BMG5.11
GACTCACTCACCCGCCACACATTTCCTTGGACCTGTCTGGGGTGGTTTGGCAGGTGGGGCAGGGGTGGTAGGGGGTGGTCCAGCCGCGGGAGTGGAGGGCCTTGGCGATGGTTGCCGCCACTCTGCACGGGTCGTTCAGGACAATGAATCCGGGGAATCGGAGGACGAGGAGGCCCTGGGTCTGGAGGCTGTTGTCCCGATCCATGTCGTCCCACCACTGGCGGGCCTCGGTATGGCTGAGCCGTCCGTCCAGCTCGACCGCGACACCGTAGGATTCATAAAAGGCATCGAGACGAGCTGAACGATTCCCGCGGTCGTGGTGTGCCTGGCGCCGCGGGACCGGCAGGCCGTGCGCCCTCCCAAGCTCTTCGTGACGAATCTCCAGCAACGACTCCGCGCCCTGCTCCGCGAGCACCAGAGCCTCACGGACAAGTCGGCGATGACGCAGCCGGGGCCTACGCTCCAGGGCACGCCCCAACCGCGCCGGTGTCGTCCGCCCCCGCTGCATCGCCTTCGCCACAAGCGCCTGGACGTCGTCAGGCCGCGTCGCCAGCTCGACCAGGTCGAGGACGGTACGGTCAAACGAGGTGCGGGTCGGCGCCCGGGAACGAAACACATCCCCGCGGCGAAGCTCGCGTGTTCGGTGCACGGCCACGCCCGGTGTGGCCCTGGGATGACCGGCGCCGACCACAAGCACATGCACAATCGGGGTCGGCGCCTCGACGAGGCCCCAGGCATGTGCGGCGGTCTGCCGACACAACACCGCGCCGGAACCGGCGAACAGCACCGCCGCCCACAGCCGTGCCGCCCAGCTCAACGGACCGCTGTGCGCGGAGTACACCCGCGGGTGCACACGCCGCCAACGCCCCGACCGGACCTTCCACCGAAGCCGATAATAATCAAACCCATTTTCCGCGGCCTGCTCCACCGTGAAAACACCAGCCTGAGCCCGAAGCAGCGCCACCCACCCGCGTCCCGTGTCATCCATCGCCCCACATTGCCACTCCACTCCGCCTGTGGATGAAACCCATCCACAGGCACCCCACGAGATAAAATCCGCAGCTTCACGACCGCATTGCTCCAAACCCCATTCAGGGGAAATCCAAGGCGCCGGCAGCAAGTGTGGCGGGTGAGTGAGTCTATGGACTCACTCACCCGCCACGGTTCTGCGACGGCGTCGCGGGTCAGCCGCGGGCGGGCGGTCTGGCGTGGGGGTGGTGGCGGCTGGGCCCGGCTGGTGTGCCTTGTGGCCGGTGGCGGCTGAGACCGGCCGGTCTGCCTTGTGGCCGGTGGCTGTCCCCGCCTCGGGGTCCGCCTCGCGCCGGCACCCCGAGCCCTGGGAGGAGTCGGAGGCCGACCCGTCACCAAGATCTGTATACGGAGATGGATACAAGTCGGGATACATGTTCATCGCCGTGTTACGTGACAGGACGTGAGCTGAAACGACCGCGCTCGACCCTGACCTGCATGCAGCACACCGGGGGATGGTCTTCGGACGCCCGACCGCCGACGGGGCGCGGATCCGCCCGCCCGGCAGCGGATTCGCCCCTGGACCTGATCCTCCTGGCGGCCCTCGCACGGGCCCCGCGCCGGCCGGCCGGAGGGGATCTCCCATCCCTTCGCGCGAAAGACACGTCATGACACCCACAGCACCGCTCACCGTGAGTGCGCGTCCCTACGAGTACACGTTCGACCCGGCGACGACCGCGCTCGTCCTCATCGACATGCAGCGCGACTTCCTGGAGCCGGGTGGCTTCGGCGAGAGCCTGGGCAATGACGTCTCCCAGCTGCGGAGCACGATCGAGCCGCTCGCGGCCGTGCTCGCCGCGGCCCGGGCCGTCGGTCTCACCGTGATCCACACCCGGGAGGGGCACCTGCCGGACCTCTCCGACCTCCCGCCGGCCAAGCTCAACCGGGGCGGCGCCACTCTGAAGATCGGTGACGGGGGCCCCAAGGGACGCATCCTGATCCGCGGCGAGTACGGCCAGGACATCATCGACGAGCTCGCGCCGGCCGAGGGCGAGCCCGTCATCGACAAGCCCGGCAAGGGTGCGTTCTACGCCACCGAGTTCGGTGACGTCCTGAAAGCGCGTGGGATCACCAGCCTCGTCGTCACCGGGGTGACCACCGAGGTCTGCGTGCACACGACCGTGCGCGAGGCCAACGACCGCGGCTACGAGTGCCTCGTCCTCTCCGACTGCGTCGGCTCCTACTTTCCCGAGTTCCAGCGGGTCGCCCTGGAGATGATCGCCGCGCAGGGCGGGATCTTCGGCTGGGTCGCCTCCTCCGAGCAGTTCCTCGACGCCCTCGCGGTTCTGGGCGCCTCCGCCGTCGCCTCGTCCGCCGTCGCCGCGTCCTGAATCCCAGGGAGACCGTACCCGTCATGATCAAAATCGGAAGCCCGCCGGCCGAGCGGTCGGTCAACCTGCCCTACTGGACGAAGGGCGACACCAACGCGTTCTTCGGCCTGGGCATCAACGTCCTGGTCAACGTCATCGTCCTGACGTCGCTGTGCCTGTTCGTGGTGAACATCCCCAAGGGGGACGTGTTCGGCGCGATCCTGCCCGCGCTGGGCATCGCGATGCTGCTCGGCAACTTCTTCTACGCCTGGCTCGGCCGCCGGCTGGCCCTCAAGGAGGGCCGTGGCGACGTCACGGCCATGCCGTACGGGCCGAGCGTTCCGCACATGTTCATCGTCGTCTTCGTGATCATGTTGCCGATCTACCTGCAGACGAAGGACCCGGTGGCCGCCTGGCAGGCGGGCCTCGCCTGGGCGTTCATCATCGGGATCATCGTCATGATCGGCGCCTTCGTCGGCCCGACGATCCGCCGCTACGCCCCGCGCGCGGCCATGCTCGGCACGCTCGCCGGCATCTCCATCGCGTTCATCTCGATGCGGCCGGCCGCGCAGATGTGGGACGCCGCCTGGATCGCGCTGCCGGTCTTCGGCCTGCTGCTCATCGGGCTGCTCACCGACCTGAAGCTGCCGTGGAACCTGCCGATCGGCGCGGTCGCGCTGCTGCTGGGGACGGCGATCGGCTGGATCGGCGGCTTCATGGACGCCCCCGCGGTCGGCGACGCGGCGAAGGACATCGCTGTCTCGCTGCCGACGTTCCACTTCGACAAGCTGATCGACGGCCTGTCCGACATCTCGCCGCTGCTCGCCACGGCCATCCCGCTCGGGGTCTACAACTTCACCGAGGGCATGACCAACGTGGAGAGTGCCGCGTCCGCCGGGGACAGCTACAACCTGCGGCCGATCCTGCTCGCCGACGGCCTCGGCGCGGTCGTCGGCGCGGCGCTGGGCTCCCCGTTCCCGCCCGCGGTCTACATCGGCCATCCCGGCTGGAAGGCGGCCGGTGGCCGGACGGGGTACTCGCTGGCGACCGGCGCCGTCATCGCGCTGCTGTGCTTCCTGGGGATGTTCAGCCTGCTCAACGCGGTGCTCCCGCTGCCGGCGATCGTGCCGATCCTGCTCTACATCGGGCTGCTGATCGGTGCGCAGGCATTCCAGGTGTCACCGAAGGCGCACGGCGCCGCGGTGGTGGCGGCGATCATCCCGAACATCGCGTCCTGGGCGGCGGGGCTCATCGACAACACGGTGACCACCGCGGTCGGCGTGGCGTCCAACCTCAACCCGTCGGTCCAGCTCACCGTCACCGACGACGATCTCGAGGCGAACAGCGTGCTGCTGCACGGGCTGCACGTCCTCGGCGACGGGGCCGTCCTCGCCGGTCTGGTCCTGGGCACGATCGTGGCGTTCATCATCGACAAGCGGTTCGTCCACGCGACGATCGCGTCCGCGGCCGGCGCGGTGCTGGCGTTCGTCGGCCTGATCCACGGCGAGAAGGTGGAGTGGAACGCCAGCGGCCAGGTCGCGCTGGGCTATCTGTTCCTCGCGGTGGTCTGCGCGATCTGGGCCCTGACGAAGCCCGCGCCGCGGGTGCCCGACGCCGAGGAGATCGAGCTGGAACGGGTGCACGGCGTGCCCCCGCAGCGCTCCCGCGGCGACGCCGCGCCGGCAGCCGTGCCGGAACCCGCGCCGGCAGCCGTGCCGGCAGCCGTGCCGGCAGCCGTGCCGGAACCCGCGCCGACGGCGGTGCCGGCGGCCGTGAACGGCGGGCGACCGGGCGCGGACGAGCCGTCCTCGGCTGAGCCCGCCACGGCTCAGCCCGCGACCGGGAAGCCGGCGGCAGCGACGTCCTGACTGCCGGGCGCCCCCGGCCGCCTGGCCCGGCCGGCCAGCGTGGCCGGGGGTGTCAGCAGCCGGGGGTGTCAGCAGCCGGATCGCCCGGCGGGCGTGCTGAGGAGCTACTCGGTCGGCTCGCCGCGCACGAACTTCAGCGAGACCTCCATGATCCCGTGGTCCTCGGTTGAGATACCCGGGATGCTCGGGTTCGGGATGCCGTAGTCGGCGAAGGTCACCGGGATCTGGCCGACGATCTGGATCTGGTCGCCGGCGCGGCGGGCCTGCAGGTTCATGGTCACCTCGCGGGCGGTGCCGTGCATGGTCAGCGTTCCGGTGGCCGGGTAGGTGCGCGTCTCGTCGGCGGCCGGCACCGAACCCAGGTCGATCGGCTCGGTGAGCGTGAACTGGGACGTCGGATAGGTGTCGACGTCCATGATCCGGCCGCGGAACTGGTTGTCGCGACGATCCTCGTCGCTGCGCACCGACGCCATCTGCACCTCGAACTGCGCCTCGGTGACGCCGTCGTCGGCGATGGTCATCGACCCGGACACCTCCGAGGTGCGGCCCGCGGCGGTCGTCTTCTGGCCGAAGAGGACCTCCTCGACCCGGTAGCCGGCCTCGGACCCGTCGGTGATCCGCCACACGCCGTCGACCGAATCGCCGGCCGTGGAACCGGCGGACGAGGTGCTGGGCCCGGGGTCGTCGAGTGCGAACTCCTCCGGGGCGTCCTCCTTGATCACGTTGATGTAGAACGCGGTGCCGCCCACGACCAGGACCGCCACGGCCACGACGGCGCCGACCAGGATCAGCGGCCAGCGCCGCTTTTTACGAGGCGTGCTGTCTGCCACCAGGTACCTACCTTCTTGAAGGTTCAATCATCCTGGGGGCAATGTTGCACAGGCAACCTGAGCTAAACCTGATGGCACGGCGACGGGCGCGTGTCGGCCCACGCCGCCCGATCACCGTCGGGGCGTGCTCGGCCCAGCTTCGGCATCGGGTCTGTCGGCCGTTCGGGGCCGGGATTTCTTCGTTGCGCCAGGCGATTCCTCCGGGCACGGTTCACGCGGTTCGCGGCCGGCGGCCCGGTCCGGCGGCGCGGTCGAGAGCCGGGCGAGCATCGCCTCGGTGCCGCCGGTCGCGCCGGCCAGGTGCACGGTGGTGCCACGCTCGGCGAACTTCTGCAGGACGTCGTCCAACGCGGCCACCCCGGCGGAGTCCAGGATCTGGGCGTCGGCGAGGTCGATGACGACCCGGGGCGGGTCGTGGGCGTAGTCGAAGGCGTTCACCAGGTCGTTGCTGGAGCCGAAGAAGACCGGGCCGCCCACGGCGTAGAGGCGCTCGCCCCCCTCCGGGTCGAGCACGCTGGTGACCTCGGTGAGGTGCGCGACCCGGCGGGTGAACAGCAGCGCGGAGAGCACGACACCCACCAGCACCCCGTACGCCAGGTTGTGGGTGGGCACGACCACCGCGACGGTCGCGACCATCACCAGGGTCTCCGAGCGCGGCATCCGCCGCAGCGTGGACGGCGCCACGCTGCGCCACTCGAAGGTCATCACCGAGACCAGGATCATGACCGCCACCAGGGCGGACATCGGGATCACGCCGACGATCCCCCGCAGCGGGACCACGAGAAGGAGCAGGAAGGCGCCGGCGGCGAAGGTGGACAGGCGCGTCCGGCCGCCGGAGGAGACGTTGACCATCGTCTGGCCGATCATGGCGCAGCCGGCCATGCCGCCGAGGAAGCCGTTGACGACGTTGGCGAGGCCCAGTCCCCACGCCTCCCGGTTGGCGTCGTGCGTGGTGTCGGTCATCCGGTCGACGATCTGCGCGGTGAGCAGGGTCTCCAGCAGGCCGACCGCGGTGAGCGTGACAACGTACGGCGCGATGATCCGCAGCGTCTCCCAGGTCATCGGGACGGACGGGAGCCCCGGGACGGGCAGCGAGCCGGGCAGGGCGCCCTCGTCGCCGACGGTCGGCACCGACAGGTCGAACGCGACGGTCGTCAGGGTCAGCAGGCCGACCGCGACCAGCGGCGGCGGCACGGCCCGGGTGAGCCGCGGGACGATGAGCAGGATGGCCAGGCCGGCCCCGACCAGCAGGTAGACCGGCAGCGACTCGCCGATGACGTGCGGCATCTGCGCCATGAAGATCAGGATGGCCAGTGCGTTGACGAAACCGATCATCACCGTGCGCGGCACGAAGCGCATCAGCCGCGCGACCCCGAGCCGGCCGAGCGCGAACATCGTCACGCCGACGCCGACCGTGGTCGCGAGCAGGTAGTCCAGGCCGTGGTCGCGGACCAGCGGTGCCGCGACGAGCGCCATCGAGCCCGCCGCCGCCGAGATCATCGCCGGGCGGCCGCCGGTGAAGGCGATGACGACGGAGATCGTGAACGACGCGAACAGGCCGACCTTGGGATCCACCCCGGCGACGACCGAGAACGAGATGGTCTCCGGGATGAGCGCCAGCGCGGTGACCAGGCCGGCCAGCAGCTCGACGCGGACCACGCGCAGCCCCGGCCACCGGACGCCCCACCGGACGCCGGCCAGCGCCGCCCAGCGGGCACCGGCCAGCCGTGGCCGGGCCCGGGGAAGGCGGGCACGGCGAACGGCGGGCTGGGGCAAGGGCTGGCCCCGGGACATCTCAGGCACGCGGAACTCTCACAGGCGCGAGGCGGTGACGTCGCGGCGTCGAGACGTCACCTCGGTGAACCGGTCGGCACGCCGGGGCGTCCCGCCAGGGCGGGCACACGCCACCGGAGTCGGGACACCCTCGCCTCTCCCGCCCGGACGGGTGGCATGCCATCCCGGCCCGGCGGCGGGGACGTCCCCCAACTCTTCCGGTAGGTCAGATATGACGATACAAAGCCCTCGAAACCGGATCTACGGGCCCTCCGGGTCAGGCCCGCGGCGCGCCCAACTGCTCGAGGTACCGCTGCATCTGGTCGATCTCCCAGGCCTGGTTGACCACCATCGCCCGGGCCAGCGCCCGCACCCGGTCGTCGTCGGCGTGCATCGAGGCGTACTGCGCCATGGCCACGCCGCCGCGGTGGTGGTGGATCATCAGGGTCAGGAACTGGACGTCCAGGTCGCGCCCGCTCGCCGCCGCGAGCGCGCCGAGCTCGGACTCGGTCGCCATGCCCGGCATCCGCACGGTCTCCCCGGTCCTACCGGTCATGCCGCCGCCGGGCATGGTTCCGTCGGTCATCGCGCCGGTCCCCGCGGTGCCGTGGTCGCCGTGGCCGCCGGCGCTGTCATCGGCCATCCAGGCCATGGGCGCGTTGGCGGACGTCGAGGTACGGCCCCAGCCGGACAGCCACGCGTCCATGACGCCGATCTCCCGCTGCTGGCTGAGCGCGATGTCCTGGGCCATGTTGCGGACGTCCGCATTGCCTCCGTGGTTGAACTCGACCATCGCCATCTGGACGGCCTGGGAGTGGTGCTCGGACATGTCCCGGGCGAAGCCCACGTCGACCGAGTTGTCGGCGGGCGGACGGTCCAGCAGCACGCGCAGGCCGGCGCCGCCGGCGAGCAGCCCGAGGACGGCGAACAGGACGAGCGGCGTCCACCAGAGCCGGACCCAGGCCGGCGCGCGGTCGGCCCGTGCCCCCGCCGGCCCGCTTCCGGCCGCGCCGACGAGGACGTCCTCGTCGCTTCCGGGGCTCGTCCGCTCGGCCTCCGCTGCGTCGGGCAACCCGGCGGCCTCGGTCACGGTGGGGGTCATACCGGAAGGCTTGGTCGCGGTGGAGGCCGCGGTGGAGGCCCTGGGCGCCGCCGCGTCGGTCTCGGCGCGTGTGCCGTCTGCGGTTCTGCTGTCACGTGGCATGGCGCTCACGCCCCGGTCTTCGTCGGCTCGGCTCATCACCGTCCAGTGTGGCCCACGGACGGCGCCCGGTCAGGGGCGAACCGCCCGCGCGGCCAGGTCACCCGGCCCCCGGTGAGTATCCGGCCGGCAGGGGGCCGGCCGTCCCGGGACGCTTCCCGGGGCGCTCAGACCTGCAGGTGTGAGTTGAAGACGAAGGTCCGCTTGCCGACCTGGACGCGGGTCCCGGGGACGAGCGGGGCGGGCTGGTGCGGGTTCAGCGGGGTCCACACCGTCGCCTCCGGCGGGGCGATGTAGGTGCCGTTCGCCGACCCGCGGTCGGTGATGACCGCGTCCCACCCGGTCAGGGTGATCACCGCGTGGACCCGGGACACGGCGCTCTCGCCGTCCTCGACGGGCAGCGGGCGCGCGTTGCCGGCGCGGACGGCCTCGTCGCGGTCCGGCTGACGCCCGATCACCAGGTCCATGTCGACGTTGACGGTCTGGCCGTCGTCGAACACCAGGACGCCCACCGCCGGCCGGGGGCCGAGCACCGTCCGGTTCGTCTGCTGGGCCAGCGAGAGGCCGCACTCGGCGCAGTAGGGCGCCTGCGGGTGGTTGAAGTGGCCGTGGGCGCACAGGACGCCCTCGACCTGGGGCTGCGACGGGTTCGGCAGGATCGTCTGCGCCTCGTCGTCCTCGATGAGGTCGGAGACGGTGAAGGTCTGCCCCGGCAGCTGCGTCATGGCGTCGTGGTCGTCGTCGAGGTCGTCGCCGAGATCGTCGTGCAGGCCGGGGGGGCCGCCCGGGGTGTGGCCCATCGAGCCCATCGAGCTGTGCCCGCCCCCGTGCTGGTGCCCGGACGAGTGCCCGGAGGGCGCCGGCTCCCGACCGGCGAGCTCCGTGGGCGGGTCCTCCTCGAGCTCGTCGAAGTCGGCGGCCTGCGTCGGCTCGGCGGCCGCGCGCATCCGGTGCGCCTCCTCCTCCTTGCTCAGCAGCGGGGTGAGCGCCGGCGGAGCTGTGGAGAGCGGGTCGGGCATGCGGGCGCCCGAGGTGGGGATCGGCGCCGCCCCCGTCATCGGCTCGCGCGGCGACTCGAAGCCGGCCAGCAGCGCGTCGGTCGAGGCCTTCGGGGCGGGCAGCGCCGGGGAGTCGTCGGCCACCAGGCTCACCGCGGTGCCCGGCACCGCGCCGATCCGCAGGTCCAGCGGGAAGCCCAGGTCGTCGATGCCGCCGGTGGGGGCGCCGTCGCCGATCGTGCCGGTCGGCCCGACCTCCAGCCGGGTGATCTCGGCGGGCAGCAGGCGGTCGACCCAGGTAGCCGAATCCACCCCGGACAGCGAGACGGGGGACGGGCCGGTCGCGACGACGTCCATCGCGCCGTGGACGAGCGCGGCGACCCGGTCGTTGACCGTCGTGAGGAGGCTGAAGTCGGGGACGCGGTCCGGATCGGCGTCGGCCAGCAGTCCGGCGACGCGGCGGACGAGGCGGCGGCCCATCGTCGCCGCCGTGCCGGCCTCGCCGGCCACCTCGGCGCACAGGGCAAGCAGCCGCTTGGTGGTCTCGGTGGTCTCGGGCCGGCCCACGTGGGCGACGACCAGCACCCCGGGCAGTCTGACGACCACGCCCGTGTGCCCGCCGTGCCCCGTGCCGACCACGACCCGGAAACGGTCTAGTCCCGCCATTGCCTCGCCCTTCGCCGCCCACCCGCGCCGTGCAAACGGTACCGATCTTCAGACTAGCGGCACCCGCGCACGGCGTACCGCACTTATCCTGCCGCGAGAGCGGTGGTTGGAACCTCCGGTGTCGCTGTGCGGACCCCACCGGCGGGGCAGCGGCGCGGCGGCCGCGGCGAACGTGGTAAAGGCCCCGGGAAGGCGGCGGCACCGCCGTCAGAGTAGTCGGCCACCGTGGAAACGCCACCGCAGGAACGGGACGCGCATCGGGCCGTTCGCGCAGAGCCACACCGCCAGCCAGACGAGCCCGAAATGGACGAGGAAGGCCTTTCCTTCGACGCCGTCCGCACCCGGAACGGCGCCCGCCCGCGCTGCCAGCCACACCAGCAGGCCCTCGTTCACCGCGGTGAGCAGGCCGAACATCGTCGGCCAGTCCTTCTCCCAGCGGAACTGCTGCAGCCCGTGGTAGACGAGCTCCCAGCCCAGCCCGAGAAGGGCGACCGCGCACAGCACGCCGAAACTCGCCCGCCACGCGGCCCCGGCAGATGCCTCGGTGGGCAGCAGCGGGGCGATCAGCGCCGTCAGAACGACCCCGACGGTGGCGAGTAGGAACAGGCGGGTCTGAAGCCGTCCGGCCAGGGTCGGCACCATGAGGCGATTTTCTCCGATCGTGTGCGGCGTCAGACCGGTTGGTTGCGCATCCAACGCACCCACTGCGACACCGAACGTGCCACCCCTATCCGGGGCACGAATCCCTCCGCGGCCAGGTCGTCACAGATTTCCTGGGCGGCGATCTGCAGACCGAGGAAGGTGTCGACGCCCGGGAAGTAGCCGCCGAGGGTCGCCGCGCCCGAGGCGTAGAGCCGCCCCGGCCCGTTGCGGGTCCCGCGGACCTCGAAGGTCCGCTCCACGTCCAGCCGGCCGAGCGGGTTGTGCCCGGCTCCGGAGTGGTCGAGCAGGTCTGCCAGCACCCGGTGCTCGCGGATGTCCGCCACCAGGCCGGTGGCGTCGATGACGTACGCCGCCGGCACCTCCAGCATCCCGTCGGCGGTGCGGACCCGGGTGACCACCGTCCCGTCCGTTCCGGGGGTGAGCCGCTCCACCTCGCCCACCCGGGTCACATACCAGCCCTCGTGCCGGCCGCGGGCGAGCTGAGCCTGCCACCGGCGCCGGCGGGGGGTGTTCGTCCCGCCGATCGTGTCGTAGAGCGCCTTACGCTCGTCGCCCTCCAGCATGCGCATGCGTGCCTTCAGCTGGCCGCCCCAGACCGACTTCGGGTAGTTGAACCCCTGGTAGGCCCAGCCGTCGCCGCCCCGGCGGCGCATGAACACGCTGGGGCCGTGCGAGCCGCGCACATACGTGCGGAACAGGTGCACGATGTGCGTCCTCGCCCCGTGCCGGTCGCGGTCGGTGATCAGCCGGTCGAGGATGCGGGAGGCCACGATGCCCGCCCCGCGCACCACGACGGTCGCCGGGTGCCGGATCAGCTCGTCGTAGACGTGCTCGTGCGGCTCGTAGGCGTTGACGACCCGCCGCACGTCCCCGTACCGGGAGCGGTACTCCTGCAGGTCCGGGAGGAACTTCAGCCCCGGGTAGCCGACGCCCAGGTGGACGTACCGGCTGCGGTAGGCGATCCGCTTCGTCGCGGACCGTCCGGCCGGGGGGGTGAGGACGGTCAGGTACCCCCCGCCCGCGCGGCGGCGGACCATCCGCACCTGCCCGGAGACCAACATCTCGGGGTACGAGATCCGGGCGGCCTCCCGGGCCATGCCGTCGAAGACCATCCTGATGCGGGGGGTGAAGTAGTCCGACAGCAGTGGCTCGGTCGCGACCCGCCACAGCGGTTCGACGAACCCGCGCAGGCCTCGGGCCGCGAACGCCTCCCGTACCGCGTAGGACGGGAAGGCCCAGATGTTGTCCGGGGTCGAGCTCGAGTCCGAGCGGATGCGCTCGTGGTCGGGGATCTGCGAGACCCGGGTCAGGTACCGGTAGGTCTGCCAGGGGGTGTCGATGTTGGACAGCACCCGGATCGCCGAGGTCGGCGCGCCCGCGATGCGCAGGTAGTCGACCAGGACGAACGAGCCGATCCCACCGCCCACCGTGACCAGGGGTGCGTCGTGGACGGGGATGCCGGCGTCGGCGAGCATGCGGTCCGTCCAGACCGACGTCTCGATCAGCCGTCGGGTGAGGTCGCCATGGGTCTCGCCCCCGCCCACCCGGGCTGGTGCGGGTGGTGCTGTGACGGGTGGCGCCTGCGGGGCCGCGGAGTTGCCGAGCACGGTGGTGGGGCCGTGGAGCGGGTCGTCCGGGCCGCCGGGCGGGTGTGGGCCGACCAACGCCTCCACCTCCTCGCCGGGCGCGCTCACCCGGGCCTGCCGCCGCGCGCCGGTGCGACCGGCGGCGCCGCGACCGGACTACCGGGACCGGACCGCCGCCAGGGCTGGATCGCCAGAACCGGGCCACCAGGGACCGGATTGCCAGGATAGGTGGCCCGGTGACCCTTCCGGGCGGGGTGTCCGAGGCAAGACACCGCCCGGTCGGCTCAGCCCAGGGCGCGGTCCAGGTGGATCGCCGCGCTGATCAGGGCCAGGTGGGTGAAGGCCTGCGGGAAGTTGCCCAGGGCCTCGCCGGAGGGGCCGATCTCCTCGGCGTAGAGCCCCACGTGGTTGGCGTAGGTGAGCATCTTCTCGAAGACCAGCCGGGCCTCGGTCGTGCGGCCGGCACGGGTCAGCGCCTCCACGTACCAGAACGAGCACAGGTTGAACGTGCCCTCGTCCCCGGTCAGGCCGTCGCTGCCGTCCGCGGCGTACCTGCGCACCAGGCTGTCGCTCACCAGCTCCGAGCCGACCCGGTCCAGCGTCGACAGGAAGCGGGGGTCGGTCGGGCCGGAGAACTTCACGAGCGGCATGCACAGCAGCGAGGCGTCCAGCCGCGGCGAGCCCGGGAACTCCATGTAGGCCCCCTTCCGGGGATCCCAGGCCTCGTTCTGGACGAACCGGTAGGCCCGCCCGGCGTGGTCCTTCCAGTCGTTGGTGGGCCCGGGCAGACCGCGCTGCCGGGAGATCCGGCAGGCACGCTCGAACGCCACCCAGGTCATGACCGCCGAGTAGGTGAAGCGCTGCCGTCCGCCCCGGGTCTCCCAGATGCCCTCGTCGGGCTGTTCCCAGTGCCTGGCCAGCCAGTCGAGCTGACGGCCGAGCGCCTCCCACAGCCCGAAGGAGATCGGGACCTGCTTGTTGTACAGGTACACCGAGTCCATCAGCTCGCCGTAGATGTCGATCTGGAGCTGGCCGGCGGCGCCGTTGCCGATGCGCACCGGCCTCGAGCCCCGGTAGCCCTCGAGATGGTCGAGGACGATCTCGTCCAGGTCGGCGTTGCCGTCGACGCTGTACAGCACGCCCAGGCCGAGCTCGGGCGGCGCCTCCTTGCAGCGCTGCTCGAGCCAGTCCATGAACGCGGCGGCCTCCTCGGTGAACCCGAGGGCCATCAGCGCGTAGGTGGTGAACGCCGCGTCGCGGATCCAGGTGTAGCGGTAGTCCCAGTTGCGCACCCCGCCCAGCTCCTCCGGCAGGGAGGTGGTCGGCGCCGCGATGAGTGCTCCGGTCGGGCGGTAGACCAGCAGCTTGAGCACCAGCGCCGAGCGCAGCACCATTTCCCGCCAACGGCCGTGGTACCGGCCCCGGCGCACCCACGTCTGCCAGTACTCCAGCGTCCGGGTGAACAGGTTGTCGGCCTCGCCGGGCTGCAGCGGGCGGATGCGGGAGTCCCACTCGAGGACGATGTCGGCCGTCTCGCCCATCGTCAGCTCGAAGTCGCAGGCGACCGCGGTGCCCTCGATCCGCAGCGGCAGCGCCGTGCGCAGCACGAGGGTGCCGGTGGCCGACTCGAAGACCGCGCCGGCGCCGGGCACCAGCGTCACCGTGTGGGAGGCCCGCCCGTAGTCGAACCGGGGGTCGCAGCGCAGCCGGAACCCGGCGGTGCCGCGCACGGCGCGGGCCTGGCGGACGACCACGTGCGGCGTCTCGGTCAGGTCGTTGTCGACCGGGACCATGAAGTCGACGACCTCGCCCACCGAGTGCGGCGTGAGGAAGCGGGTCATCAGGACGTTCGAGTCGGGCAGGTAGAGCTGCTTGGCCTTCGACTGCGAGCAGTGGATGCGGAAGGAGCCGCCGCGGTCGGCGTCGAGCAGGCTCGCGAAGACCGACGGGCCGTCGAAGCGCTGCGGGCAGTACCAGTCGATCGTGCCGTCCGTGGCGACCAGGGCCACGGTGCGCAGGTCGCCGATGACCGCGTGCTCCTCGATCGGCGGGTAGTCGGATGCGGGCATGCGGACCTCCGCGGGTGGGGATGTCCGGGCGCGGCCGGAGGACGGGCCTTGCGGGAAGCCCCCGGGCGGGCGGTGCGTCGCCTCGGGGAGTGGTCACTGCAGCCCACTTCGGCGTGGTCAGCCGAAGGTATCCCAGCGGGCAGGCCATCCCGCCCGTCCCGCCAGGCCGGCGGCCACCGCCGAAAGTGCCCCCCACTACCCGATCGGGGTAGGCCGGGAGTAGCCCGGCGCGGGGGGCTCCGGGCAGGTGGCCCGGGGCGGAAGTCCCTGTTCTGACGGTGAAGTCGCCGCTGCGGCGACCGTCGCGGGACGGGGGTGCGGCGGAGGGCCCGGCGGGCTGTGGAGGGTCTCGGGTGCCCGGTGCCTGGGCGGGCGCCCTACGATCGCGCCATGACCGAGCAGCTGCCGACCATCGCGGACGGTCGAGCCAGCCTTGTCATGTTCGCCCGTGGCGACCGGGTTTTCCCGGTGGACGATCTTGGCGGCGGGGTGTGGTCTCGTCGTGGCACGGTGCTGTCCGTGCATCCGGCGTCACACGAGGAGGCGCAGCCGGTCGGGGGCGGCGTCCGGGTCGATGCGGTGCCCTCGGCCGCGCCGTCGACCGCCCGGGCGACGGTGCTGTGGGACGACGGCTCCGCGGAGGTCCTCGCCGAGGACAAGCTCTGCCTGGTCTACGACCAGGAGGCCCCGGTGGGCATCCGGGTGGTCACGATGGAGATGAGCCAGCCCTTCGACGTCGTCGACCACGGGGGCCACGTCGTCCTGGTGCTGCGGGAGGGGCTGCTGGCCGCGGCGGACGTCGGCGCGCTGCGTGCCCGGCTTGGCCGGGTGCGCGCGGCGCTGGCCCCGGGCCACGGCGACGCCGCGTCGGCGGCGGAGATCCGCCGCCGCGACCTGAGCCTGCTGAACGCGCTGATAGCCGAGCTCACCGGCCCGCCGCCGGACGACGTCCCGCACCTGGACTCCGCGCGCCTGGATCCCGCGGGCCCGGACGCCGCGCGCCGCGATGCCGCCGCCCGTCTGGACGCCGCCCGCCGGGACATCGCGCGCCTCGACGCGGCCCGGCTGGACGCCGCCCGTGCCGATGCCGGGGGCGCGCGCGGCGCTGGGCGTACCGACATGGCCGGGGGGCGTTCCGAGGTCGCTGTCGGGCGGGCCGATGTGGCTGTGGGGCGGCCCGAGGCTCCCGCGGGCGTTCCCGGCGGCGCGGCCGGGCTGCCCGCCGGTGGACGTCCGCCGACGGCGCGGCGCCCCGACGTGCTCGTGGCGGGCTCCGGGCCGGGGCATCCCGTGGCGGTGGGGAACCAGGACGTGACGGTCGGGAGCCCTGGTGGGGACCGGCCGGTCGCCGAGGTGGGACGCCAGGCGGACCCGGCTCGGCGCGAGGCGCCGCGGCCCGATGTCTTCGTCGGACGCGTCGATCCGGCACGGTCCGACGTCGGCCGGTCTGGCCCTGGGCGTTCGGACCTCGACCGCTCGGATCCTGACCGCTCGGACCTCGGCCGATCGGAGGCGGCGCGCCTGGAGATGGCGAGGGCCGAAACGCTGCGGGCAGAGATACTGCGAGCCGAAATACAGCGGGCCGAAGCGATGCGGGCTGAAGCGGCCCGCGGTGAAGCGGCCCGCGGCGACGCCGTGCGGGCTGATCGGGTACGTCCCGACGTGGTGGTGGGAACCCCCGGCCGGCCGGGTGCGGGGCCGCCCGCCGGACCGCCGTCGGGGTACCCGCTGCGGTGACGGGCGGCGCCGCACCCGGCCGGCGCCGCCCAAGGTTTCGCCGGGACGCTGCCCGGTGGGGACTCAGGAGGTCGAGTACGGCCCCGGACGCACACCTGGGCCGTAGGCGTTGCTGCCGTTCATGCCGGCCCGCGGCTGTTCGGTCATGGCCTGGCTGACCTTGGACGCGATCGCCTCGGTGAGACGGATCGCCTGGGTGAGCGAGAGGTTCAGAACGATCTCGCTGTCATCGGTCATCGCGAAGCGCACCGACACATCCGCCATGCTCTTTCCTCTCAGTCCTGGTCCCCCGGACACCCGTGGCCGGTGACCGATCGTGTCGAGGAGACCTGTCAGGGCCTCCCCGTCTCCGCGGCCAAGGGACGTGGTGACCGATCCACGATCCCCGATCGGGTTGTCGGGGCGTGCGTGACCCCCCTCGTTCGGCGGTGGTGTGCTGCTGCTAGCTACCGTCGGTGTGGACTTTCGGTGACTGGCCATGTCGAAATGTCTCCCCCGTACCGGCCTTACTCTGCCAAGACCTTCTCTCAGTGATGGTGCCACTTCATGATGTGGCCGCCGGTAGGGGGACTTTCCGGCAAAGGTGACATGAGACACGGCTGTGGTCTGTTTGTCGTGGCTGGCGCCCGCCGTCACGCCGATCGGCGGGCCCCGGGCGGCTCTCTCCGGGCGCTCCCGCCCTGGGTGGAGGCCCTGTCCGGGGCTGATTCCGTCAGATCCACCCGGGAAACCACATACGTATTCGCCAAGATGAATAAGGAATCACCTCGGCGGCCAGGATCGGGTAGAAGTAGGCGAACAACAGGACCACGATCACCGTGTACACGCCGACGGACAGCGCGCCGGCGAGCCGCCTGGTCTCGGACGCGTCGCGCGGCCCGAGGGCCAGCCCTGCCATCGCCGTCAGCCCCAGCACCAGGAACGGCAGCGAGGGCAGCGCGTAGAAGAAGAACATCGTCCGGCTGGGGAACAGCAGCCAGGGCAGGAACGCCGAGCCGAAGCCGACGAGCACCAGTGCCGCCCGCCAGTCACGGGCGCGCACCCACAGCGCCAGCGAGCCGACCAGCGCCGCCGTCCCGCCCCACCACACGGCGGGGTTGCCCAGCGCGATGACCTCCCGCGAGCAGCCGTTGACCGCCGTGCAGCCCTCGGCGCCATACGCGGGGGAGCTGTAGAAGTAGGCGATCGGCCGGCCGAGTACCAGCCAGCTCATCGGGGTCGACCGGAACGGGTGCGAGTCGGACAGGCCCTCGTGGAAGTGCAGCACCTCCATCTGGTAGTCCCACCAGCCGTGCCAGGCGGCGAGGAAACCGTGCCCGTGCCGGTCGCGGTACCAGCCGCCGTCGGTGACGAACCAGCCCGTCCAGGTCGCCAGGAAGGTCACGACGGGCACCGCGACGCAGCCCGTCAGCCATCCGGGCAGGTCCCGGCGCAGTGCGCCCAGCACGGGGGAGTGGGCGCCGGCAGTGCGGCGGGCACCGACGTCCCAGGCCAGCGCGAGCGCGGCGAAGCCGACGATCGTGTACAGCGCGCTCCACTTGACCCCCATGGACGCGCCGAGGGCCACGCCCATCGCGAGCCGCCACGGGCGCAGGCCGAGCCGGGGGCCGAACCGCGTGTCGGCCGGCGTCGGGCCGGCGCCGGCCGCGGCCTGGTCGAGGCGGTCGGCGAGCCGGCGCCGGCCGTCGTCACGGTCGTGCACCAGGCAGGCCAGGGCGATGACGATGCCCGTCATCAGGAAGATGTCGAGGATGCCGATCCGGCTCTGCACGAACTCCAGCCCGTCCATGGAGAGCAGAAGGCCGGCGAAGCAGCCGAGCACCGTCGAACGGAACATCCGGCGGGCCGCGCGGGCGAGCACGAGCACCGCCAGCGTGCCCGCGAGCGCGGACGAGAAGCGCCAGCCCAGCTCGGGGCTGCCGTGCGGGGTGCCCGCGCAGTCGACGTAGCCGAACAGCCACTGCGACGCGGCCATGAGCCACTTGCCGAACGGCGGGTGGACGACGTAGGCGGGCCCGTCACAGGTCTTCGAGTTGATCTCGTACCCGGCGGTCATGAGGCCCCAGGCGTCCTTGACGTAATAGACCTCGTCGAAGTACAGCCCGCGGGGCTCGGTGATCCGCCAGAACCGCAGGATCCCGGCGGTCACCGCGACGAACAGGGGCGCCAGCCATCCGACGGCGCGGTCGCCGGGCATCGGCGGGCACAGCCGCTCGCGCGGCGTACGGCCGGTTCTGGCGGCAGTGGCCGGTTCCGGGCGGCTGGGCTCCGATGCGCCAGTCTCGGAACGGGGTAGGTGCGCCGTCGTCGCCGTCACACCGATCAGGGTAGGTCCTGCCCCCTGGCAGACTGGTCGGGTGTCCGGGACCCTCGTGCTGTGCGGTGCCCCGATCGGTGACGTGCGCGACGCGAGCCCGCGGCTGGGCGAGGTGCTCGCGACCGCCGACGTGATCGCCGCCGAGGACACCCGCCGGGTGCGCCGGCTCGCGCACGCGCTCGGGATCACGATCACGGGGCGGGTCGTCTCCTGTTACGACGCCGTCGAGGGCGCCCGGGCGGAGATGCTCACCGAGCAGTTGCTCGCCGGCCGCACCGTCGCGCTCGTCACGGACGCGGGCATGCCCGCGGTCTCCGACCCCGGCTACCGGGTCGTCGCGGCGGCGGCCGCGGCCGGGGTGGCGATCACCGTGGTCCCCGGGCCGTCGGCGGTCACGGCGGCGCTGGCCGTCAGCGGGCTGCCCTCGGACCGCTGGACCTTCGAGGGGTTTCTGCCCCGCAAGGCGGGCGAACGCCGGTCACGGCTGCGCGGGCTCGCCGCGGAGAGCCGGACGATGGTCTTCCTGGAGTCGCCGCACCGGCTGGGCGCGTCGCTGCGTGACCTGGCGGAGGCCTTCGGCGGGCCGCGCCGGGCGACGCTGTGCCGGGAGCTCACGAAGACCTGGGAGGAGATCGTCCGCACCGACCTGGCCGGCCTGGTCGACTGGGCCGGCGACGGGCGCACCGTCCGGGGCGAGTTCACCCTGGTGATCGCCGGCGACGCGAGCGCCGGGACGGCCAGGCCCGCCCGGGAGGCCGGAGCGAGCGCACCAGTTGGCGCGCTCTGGGCAGAGACGGGGCCGCACAAGGCCGGTGCCGCGGCCGGGCCGGGGGCTGGTCCCGCGGCGCCCACTCAGGCCGGGCCGGAGGTGCTCGCCGCGGCGGTGGCCCGCCTGACGGCGGGCGGCATGCCGGCGCGGGACGCGCGTAAGGCGGTGGCCGCCGAGTACTCCCTGTCACCCCGGGAGGTGTACGCGGCGGTGATCGCCGCCCGCGACCTGGAACGGACAGAGACCCCGGGAACAGACGAGGGGTGAGCCGCCCCGGCCCGCCCGGGTGACCGGGGGCGCCAGGGCGCCGGTGCGGAACTCGCACTTCGGGGCGGTGATTCCTGGCGATGTCGTGCCGTGCAGTGCCGCTCGCACAGACCATCGCACGGACCATGAGGGCCTGGAGCCACGTCGTGCCGCGGCGGTTTGCGAGGCCACGGCAGGTCCTTTCTCATATGTGGTCTCGGTGTGGAATTCCTTCCGCTTGGCCGTACCGGGGTGCCGGCGGTCTCGTACGGTTACCGCGCCCCCCAGACGTTCAGCAACCGTTCCGGCATCCGCCCGACAGCGCCTGCCCGACAGCACTTGCCCGACAGCGCCTGCCCGACCACGTCCATCCGATGGCGTCCATCAGACCGGACGTCACGCTCTCCCCACGAGTATCCATTGGCGAGGCGGAGTGGTCGGGGTAGGATAAGCCACCCTGCCAGGCATGGATTATCGGCTGTGTGTCAAATTCCGAGGCCCTGGCTGTTGGCGACCCTGGCTGTCGACGGGCGGTGGCTGTCGACCGGCCGCCGATGCTTGCTTTATGTCAAGAAAGACCGGCGGAATCAGAGGAATCAGTTTGAAAGCATCCTGATGAATGCATCCCGCCTGCGCCCGCTGAACCGGGCTGCCCCGGTGGGAGTGCTCTCAACGGGGGGGTGCACATTCTGTCAACGGGTTCCAAGCCGCTGGCCGCCAGCAGGCGGCAGCTCCCGTGAACCCGGCCATCCATCTTCTGGAGCTGGCTGCAGATGCATCAGAGCATCATCGAGGACGAGGCAAGGCCGGACGGCCCCGCACAGAATTCGCGTGGCGCGGGCCGCCGGGTGGGGCGGCGTGACCGGCGCAGGCGTGACCGCGTGGTTCGAACCGCCAGACGCAAGATCCTGCTATCCGCCCTCTGTCTCCTTGTCGTGGTCGGCGGGACGACCGGCGTGATCCTGCACTCCGCGCTCGGGGGCGACGACGCGGGTGGGAAGCCCATCCAGCTGGCCGACACCGAGCCGCGATACCAGACCGGTGTGAACTTCCTCCCGAACCCTGGCTTCGAGAACACGGTGGCGGGCTGGTCGGCCGGGCCGTCCGAGAGCGCTCGCCTGTCCCCGACGGTGCCCGGCCGCAGTGGGTCCGGCGCGGCGGTCGTCACGGCCAGGGCCCGGGTACCCGCCATCACCCTGACCGACACTCCGGACGCCGTGACCTGGACCGGCGGCAGGCTGACCTATCTCGGCGCCGTCTGGGTGCGCACGACCGCCCCGGGCACCCGCGTCCAGCTGAAGCTGACCGAGCTCGACGGTGCCCGCACGGCCGCGCGCGCCCTGACCAACGTCACCCTGAACGATGCCACCTGGCGAAAGGTCGAGGTCTCCCTGCGGGCGACCGCCACGGGCCACCGGCTGGACTTCGCGGTCGTCGCCGACCGGCTTCCCGCCGGCCAGTTCCTCTACGCGGACGATGCGTCCCTTCTCATCGGGAGGCCGTCATCGCCGGCCCCGACGGGGCCGGCGGCGACCACAGGCGGCCAGCCGAGCGCGTCCCCGCCGGTGAGCGGCAGCCCGCGGCCTGGCACGAGCGCGACTCCCAGCGCGCCGACGAGTGAGCAACCGCGCCCGAGCACGGCACCGCCCGCACCGGGTGGGTCGGGTATCACGCCGATCCCGGCCGGCATGCCCAACGCGAGCACCACTGGCGTCCGGGCGGGGACGTCGCTGACCCTCCTCTCCGGTGACCAGCGCATCACCCGCGCGGGAACGGTGATCGAGAACAGGGATGTGCGCGGGTGCATCCGAGTGGAGGCCGACAACGTCGTCATCCGGAACTCCCGGGTCTCCTG
Source organism: Parafrankia sp. BMG5.11 (assembly GCF_004337455.1). Lineage (NCBI taxonomy): Bacteria > Bacillati > Actinomycetota > Actinomycetes > Frankiales > Frankiaceae > Parafrankia > Parafrankia sp. BMG5.11. The sequence goes on from NZ_SJXI01000028.1 coordinate 20,918, forward strand.
CCGGTCGTCGGGTTCCGCGGTGATCAAGAACCTCGGCCAGAACCTGCTGGTCGAGGACGTCACCATCGACGGGCAGGGCGCCTCGAACTCCGGTATGTCGACCGCCGACTTCACCGCCCGCCGGGTGAACATCTCGAACACGATCGACGGCTTTTTCATTAACGACAACATCCTCATCGAGAACTCGTACGTTCATCACCTCGCCCAGACCCCGTCCAGCCACAACGACGCGGTACAGACCACCGGCGGCAGCAACATCGTGCTGCGCCACAACACCCTGATTCCCATCAACGAGACGACCGGCGAGTCGAGTAACGCCGGCTACATGTTCGGGCAGAACATCGGGCCGATCTCGCGGGTTGTCTTCGACGGAAACTTCATCAACGGCGGCGGCTTCACCCTCAACGGTGCCGGTGACGTGACCTTCGTGAACAACCGGTTCGGCCGCAACTGCCTGTACGGGATCAAGTCGTTCAAGGGCAGCCAGGTGAAGTTCGACCAGTCCAACATCTGGGCCGACACCGGCCGTCCGGTGAACGACGACCCCAAATGCTGAGGTGATCAGGGGGCCGTCGGGCGCTCCGAGCCCGACGGCCCCCTGATCCACCACTCGTACGGATCCGTGGGTCCCGGTCGCGACCAGGACCCACGGACAGCTGCGTCTGGCCGCCGCTTGGCGCGGAGACTCGCCTCAGCGAATCTCAGAGAACGAGGAGCGTTCGGTCGCCTTCGACCAGGGCCGCGACCAGTGACTTCACGTCCGCGAACTCGTGGTGCGGGAAGACGTGGGACAGGTATCGGGTGGGGCTGTCCCGATGGATCTGCACGTGGTTCAGCTGCCGCCCGTCGACGGTGACGACGAGATCATTGGAGCTCTCGGCGATCCGTACTGCTCGCCCGCCGATCCTGAGGTCCTTGATCTGGCCCGACCGGAAGGACCGGAGGGAATCCGCGGTGGCGGCCTCCACCTCGGTCGGCCGTGTGGCGACGAACCCGGTGGCAGCCAGCACACCCGCGACTCCGGCGCTGCTCAGTATCCGCCGGCGCGACATCTCGGTCATGTCTTTCCCCTACTCGTAGCTGTAGCCGAGTGCGGTGATGTCCAGCAACGAGGCGGGCGTGACTCCCGACGTGGCAAGACCCAGCAGCGCGTCGTTCAGGTTGTGGCCCGTCGGCCCGCCGGTGACCGGGAGGTAGTCGGTGGCGTGCCCGGACGCCTGCCACACCGACCAGATCCGGTCGACGTTCGAGTGATGCAGCCAGAAGATCGGGTCGTTCGGGGACGTGCTGACGCCCATGTCGCCGCCGACCCACCGATGCACCCGGCCGTGCATTCTCGCCTGGGTGGACGACTCGCCGGCGTGTCGGAGGAAGCCCTCTATCCGGTTACGGAAACTCGGACTCGTGCTCTGGGAGTCGATCCAGGGGGAGCGGTCGTACTGTGACTCGGTGAGGCAGTCGGTGACGTCCGCCTGTGTCGGCAGGGTTGTCGCGCCGGTGTCCACCGCGAACTTCCGGATGAGTCCAGCCCTTGAACGGGGGACGAGCTGACCCGTCGAGCTGTTCAGGATGATCGCCTGCCAGCTGACGAACGGCCCGTCCTGTACATACCAGCCGTTGCTCTGCAGACCGTTCCCGCCGAAGTAGTCCGCCGTCCAGATCAGCGCCTGTTTCGGGTCAGGTAACGCGGCGTCGGCCTCCCACGGCCAGTAAGGGATTCCGAAATCGGGCAGGACCGCACCGAGCGCGGATTCGAACTCGAGGAGTGACTGGCGGTGCCAGGGCAGGAACGACGGTCCCTTGTGTGCGGCGTTCCGTACGGTCTGTGACGTCGGTGTGAAAGTCATCATTGCGGTGTGATGCCGTGTCACGAACTGGTCGTAGACACCTGACTGCTTCAGGGTGTTCAGTGCGTCGGTGAACGCCTGGACCTCGGCCAGACTGAGTGCGTAGATACTTCGACGAACAGGCATGTAACCTTCCCCCCCTCGCCGACGCGCCCGGTAGGCGCGTCGACGCATTCCTGTGAACGACTCGACGCTGCGACCTGCGATGGCCCCTCGGGGCCGGGCCGGTCGATGTCGGATATCCGACGCCGGCCGATTGGTTCCTGGAAGCCGCTGCCGCTGTCCGCGCCACCGACCCGGCGGCGGTGTTCCTGGCGTGGACTTCCCCTGCGCCCACACGCATCCCTGGCTGCCGTCCACCTTCCTGATCCCCCGCCGGTCCGTGGCGGCCGGGGGCAGGGCAACTCTCTGCCGGTCGACCGGATGTAACGGACCGGCATCGGATTGTTGAATGATGGAGATGTTGCGACCTTCATGCTTTGAACCCTGTCTGCGCGAGAGCCCCACCAGTTTAAGCACACACCGGAGGGCGTAGCTGCAAATCGGCTTGAATTCTTGCCGGAAACCGTCCAGGCGCTCTCCGTGTTCACGCCGCTACATGATGGTGGGGGCTGGCGAATGGGTGCCGCGGCCGATCTTCTTTCGTGGCAGTCGATTCGGCTCGGCGGGCGCCGGGCCAGCTGCTGGAGATGCGGCCGTGGCGCCACTTTCGGATTCCTGGCGTCTAGCAAACAAATTCTGACGACAAGCAAACAATCGGCATCCGATGATGCTCTCGGGCCGTCGGAGCCGGCGCGGCCGCGCCGGCTCCCCTCGGTGGCCGCGTAGCCGCTCCGGGCGGATCTTCCGCCGAGGTAGTACCGTTCGACGAGATGGGGCGAGGACATCCAAGAATTCCCGTATCTCGGTGTCCCCATCCCGTTATGCTCGACCCTGCTCACTATCAGGGCTATAATTGGGGGAAAGCCATGAAGGTGGAGGTTTCGTCCGTGCCGGGCGATCTGGTCTCCATCGGTGTGCGTGGCCTGAGGGGAGTGGAAGAGGCGTACTTCCGTTCCTCGGACGTCGAGCTTGCCGAGACGGCGAACGCCGGCCTGACCACTGCGCTGACAATCGCCATGCGGCGCGGCGTGACTCTGGAGTGCGCGGGGCCGATCAGCGAGGTGCTGGCCGCCAGGGTGGACGACTACCAGGCACTGATGTCGCGGTGGTATCCCACCCTCGAGCCGGTACAGGTGCTGACCGGGACCGCCCGCTCGGCCCGGCCGGCGGCGGCCGAGACCTTCTGCTTCTTCTCCGGCGGGGTCGACAGCTTCTACACGCTCCTACGCAACATCGACAGGGTCGACGCGGTCGTCTACGTGCACGGATTCGACGTCGGTCTGGAGGACGTCGAACTGCGACGAGTCGTCTCCGACAGCCTGCGTCGGACGGTGGAGAGCCTCGGCAAGGAGCTGATCGAGCTCGAGACCGACCTGCGCGCGCTGTCGGATCCGCACGTCAGCTGGCCCGCCTACGTCTCGTCCGGGCTCGCCACCGTCGCGCACCTGCTGTCCCGGCGGTTCGGTCGTGCGCTGGTCGCCGGGACTCTCGCCTACCACGAGCTGCAGCCGCTCGCCTCACACCCGCTCACCGATCCGTTGCTGTCCAGCGACCAGATCGCGATCGAGCACGACGGATGTGACGCCACCCGCCAGGAGAAGGTCGCCTTCATCGCGAGGCACCCGGTCGTCCGGCAGAACCTGAGGGTCTGCTGGGAGAACCCGGGCGGCGACTTCAACTGCGGCAGGTGCGAGAAGTGCCTGCGCACGATGCTCGCCCTGGAGTCCCTCGGCGTGCTCGGCGAGTTCACCTGCTTCCCGTCCGGTCTTGATCCGGATGTCGTGCGGCGGGTTGACCTCCCCGGCCGAGGCCCCCGGCACTGGGCGGTCGTGAACCTGCGTGAACTTCGCCGGGCGAACCGTGACCCCGTGCTCGTCAGGGCGCTTGCCGAGGCGATCGCGAGGTCCGACGCACGGCGGGTGCACCGGCTTGTGCGGCGGCGGGCCCTGCGCGGCCGGGCCGCGACGACCTGACGCGGTGCTGTACCGACCGGACCATCCGAGGATTACGGGACGCTGGGGGACGCGAGTAATGACGGAGGCCGCGACAGGGGTTTCGTACGCCTCGACGGCAGCGGTCGCATCCACTGCCCGCCTGATCGAGAGCCTGTCGACGCGGGCCACGGCCGCCGTCGCCGACCTGCTGCCGCCGGGGACGACCGACGTGGCGCTCCTCGACTTCCCGTACCACCGCAACAGTGGTGACTCGGCCATCTGGCTCGGCGTACGCCAGATTCTCCGACAGCTGGGAGTAAGGGTCGCCTACGTCGCGGACACCGCGCGCTACCGGCCGGACCGGTTACGGGAGGCACTGCCGGAGGGGCCTGTCCTGTTACTCGGCGGGGGGAATTTCGGTGACCTCTGGCCGGGGCATCAGGAGCTCCGGGTCCGGGTCCTGCGTGACTTCCCGGACCGTACCGTGATCCAACTTCCGCAGAGTATTTCCTTCCGTAGCCGGACGGCGCTTTCCGAGGCCCAGCGCGTGACCGCGGCCCACCCACATTTCACTCTCATGGTCCGTGAACGGCGCAGTCTTTCGTTCGCCACCGAGAACTTCGATGTGCCGCTCGTGTTCGCGCCGGACTCGGCCCTGGCCAACGGCCCGCTGAGACCGCCGCGGCCGGTACGTCCCGACGGCGTGCTGTGTCTTGCCCGCGATGACGTTGAGGGCACCGGAGCCATCGCGGGCGTGGCCGGCCCCGGCATACGTCGGGCCGACTGGGGAATGCGTGGCCTGCCCGCGGCGCGGTGGAGGGCGGCGAAGGCGCTGCCGAAACTCGAGCGGCATGCCCTGGGCCGGCATCCGGATGCGCACCGGGCGGCCCGCCCCGCGCTGCACGCGGCCTATGAAACAATGGCGAAGATAAGCGTGGGAACGGCGACGAGCCTCCTGTGCACCGCACGTTACGTGGTGACCGACCGGTTGCACGCGCACATTCTCTGCCTGCTTCTCGGCATCCCCCACTCGGTGTTTGACAACAGCTACGGAAAGGTCAGTGGGACCTTCGAGGCGTGGACCTCGGACAGCGACCTCGTGCACTGGGCGACCAGCGCGGACGAGGCCCTGGAGAGGTGCCGGGAGTTCGCGCCGTGACCGCCCCACCGCGACACGGCGTCGGTGCTCGTGCCGACACCGCCGCTCGTGCCGAGATGGCCGCTCGTGCCGACACCGCCGACACGAACCGTGAGCCACGGCCGGTCGTGGATGTGCTCCTGAGTCGGGGCCTCGACCCCTACGACTGGGAACGTCGACATGCCCGGGGCGAGGTCCCGGACGTCTGGCCGTACGGGCTGAACAGGCTTGCCGACCACGGGTTTCGGACCAGCGGGTCGCTGCCGGCCGTGAGCCACCGGGCGCCGGGCGCGAGAGCCACCCGCGCGCTGGGGGGCTTCGAGTGGCGGGAGGTCGCCGCGCGTCGGATCGACGCGGCGGCGGAGGCGGTGCTGTGCTGGGACGAACGGGCCGGGGTACCGGCTGCCTCGATGGAGCGGTGGCGGGGCGGCAGACCGGTCGCCACCGGCGTCATCTGGCTGACCGACCCGGTGGGCCGGCCGCGGGGGGCACTGGCGCTGGCGCCCCGCGCGCTGCGTTCGGCCCAGCTGGTCTGGGCGCTGTCGAGCGCCCAGCTCCCGGTGCTCCGGGACGTCCTGAAGGTCGCCGAACGCAGACTCGCCCATCTGCCCTTCGGCATCGACGCGGACTTCTTCCGGCCGGCCGAAACCGATCCGGTACCCGGCCTGGTGGTCAGCGTCGGAAACGACCGGCACCGGGACCACGATACGCTTCTCGCCGCCATCGCGGACGCGGCTGGAAAAGTCACCGGGCTGCGCCTGGAACTGGTTACCGGCCGAGAGGTGACGATTCCCGCAAGGCTCGGGAAGCGGCATCCAAGAATGAGCCACATCGATCTTGTTGATCTCTACGCTCGCGCCTCCGCGGTGGTGGTTACACTGCGGCCGAACCTACATGTCAGCGGCGTCAGTGTCGTTCTCGAGGCCATGGCCTCGGGCCGCCCGGTCGTGGTCACCGAAACCCCGGGAATGTCCGACTACGTCGATCATGGGCGGACAGGACTGCTTGTTCCGCCGGGTGATTCCGGCGCCCTCGCCGCGGAGCTGGCGGGGCTCCTGCTCGACCCCGACCGGGCCGCGGCAATGGGGCGGGCCGGCCGCCAGGCGGTCGAGACGACGTTCAACACCGGCGCGCAGGCGGGCCGGTTGGCCGGTCTGTTGCGAGGGATGTGATCTGCCGCGGGCCGGGCGAGAAGGCGCCGGTGGCGCGTGACGGCGCTGTCCAGGCGAAGTACGGGAGGAACAAGGACCCGCTGGGTCTGACGACGTGCCGAAAAGGCGATCAGAGTATCTGCCGTCGGTGAGCGCCGGCGGCGTGGGAGGGGAGGGAATGCTCAGATGGATATATGGCAGATCGTGCGCATCACCATTCGGCGCTGGTATGTGTTCCTGGCGGTTGTGGCAGTGGGGATCGCAACCGCCCTGGTCACCACTTCGGGAGTGAAGCCGCAGTACTCCGCGGCCATGGACGCCTTCGTCAACGCCCCGCCGAGCCGCGCGAGTGCGCCGACCGGCAGCGTGGAGAACTCCGGCGGCGTCGGCTTCGCCGGCTCGCTCGAGGAACGCGCCATGGACGCCGACGCGTCCCGCGCGCAGATCCACAAGATGGGCCTTCTCCCCACCTACAAGGTCAGCTGGACCAGGGCGAAGCTGGTGCTGTCGGTGAGCGTGACGGGCCCGACGCCCGACCTGGCCCGTCGCACCGTCGAGGAGGTCGTCGCGATGGCGAACCGACACCTCGTCGCGCACCAGGCCAGCACCGGTGTCACCGCTCCGGGCGCGCAGTACTCGATCATGCCGGCGGCCGAGGGAGCCAACCTCTCACCCGCCCAGTACCCGGGTCGTTCCCGCCAGCGGATCGTCATCGGCGTCGTCGCGCTCGCGGCGGCGGTGGGCCTCGCGGTGGCGCTGGACGGCTTCGTCGCCGCCCGCCGTCGCGCCGCGGCCGGTGGAACCGGCCGGCCCGACAGCTTGCCGGACGCCGGATCACCGCGGAGCCCGCTGACTCGGGAGCCGGATCCGCTGGGAGATCCACTGGCCTCGCCGCGCCGAGGCGGGGACACACCGGGCAGGGACACACCGGAGTACGAGACCGCGGCGGTCAATGAGGACACGGTGACCATTCGGACGGGCAACCGACTCGGGGCGGGGCCCGTCCCGCCGGACCTCGACCGAAGCGGCCGCCCGCGGTGACGATGCCCGGACGGGCGGCGCTCCGGACGGTGGCGGCGCTCCCGATCGCCAGGTGGCGGCCGGACGCGGTGAGCGTGCTGACACTCCTCGGCGTGCTGCTGTTCGTCATCCCGGCGCGCAACACCCTGCAGTCGCTCGGCGCGGCGGGCCGGCCGATGTTCCTGCTCGGCCTGGTGCTGGCCGGCGCCTGGCTGTGCACCTGGCTGCATCCCGGCCTGGTCCGCCGTGGCCGCCAGCCGGTCCGGGGCCTGTTGCTCATCTATCTGGGTGCGCTGCTCGCCGCCTATGTGGCCGGTCAGCGCCGCGGGCTCGACGGCGTGGAGGCCCGTGCCTCGGACCGGTCGATCCTGGCCGTCCTGGCGCTCGTCGGCATCGCGCTCGCGGCAGCCGACGGAATTCCCTCGCGGGCCCGGCTCGAGGTCCTGATCTCGCGCATCATGTGCTTCGGGGCCGTGATGGCGCTGTTCGGAATCGTCCAGTACCTGACGCACGAGGACTACAGCAGGTACCTGCGGCTTCCCGGGTTCGTGATGTGGTCCCCGGCGCTCGAGTCCGTCTCACGAGGGGGCGGCACCTCCCGGGTCGCCGGCACGGCGTCGCACTACATCGAGTTCGGTGTGGTCGTCGCCATGGTCGTCCCGCTGGCGCTGTACCGGACTTCTCACGCTGTCACCAAGGGTGCCCGGCAGCGTGCCGCCGGGGCGCTGGTGCTGACCGCGGCGGCCGCCCCCCTCTCCGTCTCCCGGACGGCGATCATCGGGCTTGGCTGCGTGCTGCTGGTCCAGAGCGTCGTGTGGAGCTGGCGGCGGCGCTTCAACGTGTTCGTCTGGCTGGTGATCGGGGTCGGCGCGTTCGGTGCCGCCGTGCCCGGCGTGCTCGGCACGCTGCGCAGTCTGTTCCTGAACTACAAGACTGATCCCAGCTATCAGGGACGGATCGCGGACTACGCGGTCGCGCAGGCCTACATCAGCGAGCGGCCGTGGTTCGGGCGCGGGCCGGGCACCTTCATCCCGGCGAAGTACTTCTTCCTCGACAACCAGTACCTCGGGACCATCCTCACCTCCGGATACGTGGGTCTGGCCGCGCTCGTCATCGTCATGCTCGGCGGGATCACGATGGCGTTCGGGGTGGCCCGGCGCGCCGCCGACGCGGCGACCCGAGAACTGGCCCAGGCCCTCGCCGCGATGCTCGTCGCCGTCGCGGCGGCCTCGTACAGCTTCGACTCACTGTCGTTCCCGGCCTTCGCCGGCCTGTTCTACCTGACGCTGGGTGTCACCGGCGCGTTGTGGCGACTCGAACAGCGGCCCGTGCCCACACCGGCCGGCCCTGCCGCGGCGGCACCCGTCCAGTGGCGGGACCCGCGCGGTGACCAGCCAAGCGTGGCGGAGCTCGTCCCGGCGGCCCGGCAGCCCGCCGGTATCGCGTGAACCAGCGCCGCGAGGGCCGGCCGCGGGTACGCCGGCCCTCGCGGGTGCCGGTCTCACGTCGCTTCGCCGGCCCTCGCTGACGTCGCCCTAGCGTGGCCTTCGATCGGCGGGGCCGGCCGGGCCGCGGGCCGCTGCTGCCGCTCCGGATCGCCGCCAAGAGCGAAGTCCAGCAGCTCCACATGACGGGCTGACCAGCTGTTCGCCGCGACGAACCGGTGGCGTTCCGCTTCGGTCACCTCCGGCCAGCCGCGGACCTCCCTGAACGCGGCCACCGGATCGTCGCCCGGCGCCAGCAGCCTGACCCGCGGTCCCATGCCCCGGACCGGTGTCAGGTCGCTCGCCAGGACGGGCCGCCCCGCCGCCAGGTACTCGTACAGCTTGATCGGATCCATCGCCTCCGTCAGTGAGGTCACCCGGTGCGGTAGCAGGCACACGTCCGCCGCGGCGATCAGCCCGGTGACGGCCGGCCGGGGGAGATGGCCTGGCAGGACCACCGAGGGCAACGCCCGCAGCGGGGCGGCGTGTCGCTCGTCCTTGACGGGCCCGGCGAGTATCACCGTGCTCTCCGTCGCCAGCCGGGCGACCATGTCGACGTCGAGCCGGTCGTCGACGGTGCCCGCGTAGACGCACCACGGCCGGGGCAGGCCCGTGGTCAGCGCGGGCGCCGGCGGCAGCCGCTCCCACTCGGCGGGATCGACGCCGTTGTGGACGACCAGTGAGCCTCCGGTGGGAGCGAGCCGTCGGCGCAGCGACTCCGACACCGCGACCACCGGCCGCCGCCGGCGGCGGATCTCGGCGTAGGCATCCTGGAACGCCGGGTGCCAGCGTTCCAGCGGGGGGTAGGTCGCCCAGTCGTCACGGGCGAAGTAGACGACCGAGTCGGCCCATTCCAGCTCGGCGAGCCCGGCCAGCAGCGGGTACGTCGTGACGACCACGGGCCGCTCGCAGCGGGCCTGCTCCGTGGCCCGTCGCAGCACCCGGTCGTAGCGCCGGTAGGTGTGGCGCAGCATCGCGGGCGAGACCGGGTCCTCGCGACGCCAGCGGCGCGCGGACACGACGTAGCGGTCCGGCCTGCTCGTCGGTGGAATGGCCACCACCGGGTCGCCCTTCGCCAACGCTGTCACCCGGCTGCGGAACGGCTCGGCGACGAGCAGCCGTCGCACCCGCGGCGACTGCATCAGGGTGAGCAGGACGCGGTCCGGCGGCCGCATGTAGGAGCGGATCGCCATGTCCCGCAGCGTCTCCCTGGACAGGGTGAACACGACGTCGCGCGCGGGGGCGGAGCGGGGTTCGGGCTCGGGCATGGGTCGGTTCCTCCGTCGAGATCAACGAGACCGCCGGTGTGACCGTCGGCGTCGGGCGCCGTGCTCGGCCGCCGCCGCGAGCGGCCACTGATCCTGGGGCGGGACGGATCCGGGAGCCGGGCTGTCGGACGGCCCCCGACCCGGCGCCGTCCCGCGCTTTCCGCGCAGCACGCCGCGCAGTTGGCGCCGGCAGGTCGGCATGGCCGACACGACAGCCACATACGCCGCCACGCCGGCCGTCCCGGCGGTGACGAGCTCGGCGATCGGGGGCAGGTCCACCACCGCCCGCACCCCGGCGGTCACCGCGGCGAGCACCGCGCTGGCGAGGACGGCCGGCGCGATCGAGGTCGCGACATCCGACAGCCTGACCGGGGTGTCGCGGGTGGCGCTGGCAAGCATCGGGATGGCGGTCACCACCGAGGCGATGCTGACGGCCCAGGCGACGCCCACCGGCCCCCAGGGCAACCCCAGGAAGAACGAGGCCACGGTGAGCGGACGGGTCACCGCGGCGACCTTGAGCATCTTGTCGGCCCGGTTCCGCGAGACCCACAGCCAGGTCGCCGTCGAGCTGATCGCCTGGGCGAATCCGGCGATCGCCAGCACTCTGAAGATCGGCACGACCCCGCTCCACGGCGCGCCCAGCAGGCCGGTGACGAACACGTCTGCGAGCAGCGCCATCAGCACGACCAGCGGAAGAGCGAGCAGTGCCACGGTGAACACGGCGGCGCGGTAGTAGTCGCGGAACCGGTCCGGCTGGTCGTGGAGCCTGGACAGGGTGGGGATCGCGACCATGTTGACCGGCTGGTTGACCTGCTGCAGCGGGAGCAGGAGCAGCGCGTACGCACGGGAGTAGAGGCCGAGGGCCGCCGGCCCGGCGAACCGGCCCACCAGGACGTTGTCGGCGTTGCGGCTGACGTACCCGAGCAGGCCGGAGCCGGCGACGCTGCCGCCGAAGCGCAGCATCGGCGCGAGGCCGTCCGCGCGGGCCGGTCGGCTCGGCCGCCAGTCGCAGGCCGTCCAGACGAGAACCGCCCGGGCGAGGGCCGCCGAGGTCGGCATGAGCGCCAGCGACCAGTAGCCGGCCCCCAGCGACGCGAGAGTGATGGCCACGACGATGCTGGTGGTCCGGCCGATCATGTCGCGGGCCGCGACGGAGCCGAACTTCATCTGCCGTTGGAGCAGCGCCTGGTGCTGTACGAGGGCGCCGGTGATCAGGTATGACGGCGCGACGACGAGGGTGATTCCGACGAGCTCGTCGTGCCCGTAGAACAGGGCGATCAGCGGGCTGGCCGCGGCCAGCGCCACCGCGAGGCTGAGCCCGACCACGACGTTGACCCAGAACAGCGCGCTGACCTGACTGTGAGTGATCGTCTTGCGCTGGATGACGGCCTGGGAGAGCCCGAGGTCCGTCAGCTGGTCGGCGAGAGCCGAGATCGCCAGCACCATCCCGACGAGGCCGTAGGCGTCCGGCGACAGCAGCCGGGCCAGAATAATCGTTGAGCCGAATTGGGTGAACAATCGCCAGAGTTGGGCGCCGGCCGTCGCCGCCACACCTCTCCGGGACCGCCCGGCAAGGCCCTGGTTCAGTTCCGAGGTGTCGAACCAGCGCCCTTGCTTTCCGTCTAAGAATGCTTGTCGGCGAGCAGATCGCGAGGCCGGCTCGGTGCGGGATTTCACCACAAACGATCAAGCTTTCCGCTAAAACGCATGGTCAGGGCACTGTACCCTGATGCGTTGACCGGCCTGACCGCCCGGTTCATCTCGAGTTCCCCAAAGGGCCGGACGGATCGAACAACATCTGTTCTAGTATGTCGTCAGTGGGTGACCTGTCCAGCAGCGGCGCTCACCGCGGGTTCACTTGGTCAATCTGGGGGAGCGGTGACGTTGAGTAATCGCGTGCTGATCATAGTGCAGAACCTGCCGGTACCGCTCGACCGACGGGTCTGGCTGGAATGTCAGGCCCTGGTGAGTGCCGGTTACGAGGTGCGGGTCATATGCCCCAAGGGGCCGGGTGACCCGGACTGTGAGCTGCTCGACGACGTGTACCTCTACAAGTACGAGCCGTACGTCGCAACGTCCGGCGTATTCTCATATATGAAAGAGTTTTTTGTCTGCTGGATGCGCACCGCCCGGCTGGCGCGCCGGGTCTACCGGGAACGCGGCTTCGACGTTATCCAGGTGTGCAATCCGCCGGACACCTACGCGTTGCTCGCGTTATTCTATCGGCGGCGCGGTGTGCGCCTCGTGTACGACCAGCACGACCTCTGCCCGGAGGTCTACCAGTCCCGTTTCGAGCGCCCGTCGCGGATTCTGCTCGCCTTCCTTTTCGCGCTCGAGCGCATCACCTACGGGCTGTCGCACCACGTCATCTCCACCAATGACTCCTACCGTGAGATCGCGATCCGCCGTGGCGGCCGGACCAGGCAGGACACGACGGTCGTGCGCAGCGGCCCGGACACCGATCGGATGCGGCCCGGCGCAGTCCACCCGGAACTGCGGAAAGGCCGCGAGTTCCTGCTCTGCTATCTCGGGGTGATGGGCCCGCAGGACGGAGTGGACAACGCGCTGCGTGCCCTCGACATCCTCGTCCACCAGCGCGGCCGCACCGACGTCCACATGGCCCTGCTCGGTTTCGGCGACTGCTATGACGATCTGTGCGCGCTCGCCACGGAGCTGGATCTTGACGACCACGTGACCTTCACCGGTCGCGCGGACCACGAGATGATCGACAAATACCTCTCGACCGCCGACCTGGCGGTCGGACCGGACCCGATGAACCCGCTCAACAACGTGTCGACCATGAACAAGACCATGGAATACATGGCCTACGGCCTGCCCGTGGTCACGTTCGATCTCGTCGAGACCAGGGTCACCGCCGCGGACATCGCGGAATACGTCGAACCCGGCGACATCGACGGGTTCGCCGCCGCGATCGAGCGGCTGCTCGATGACCCGGAGCGGCGGGCCGACCTGTCCAAGCGGGGCCGGCAGCGCGCGGTAGAGGTACTGGACTGGAGCCTGCAGGTCCCCGGCTACGTGGATGTCTTCGACCGCATCACCGGGCGGGAGCGCCCGGCCGGCGAGCGGGTCCGCCCGAGGCCGGTTGACTGCGCCGTCCCGGCGCCACGCCGCCGCGAGCAGGCCGGCTCCCACACACCGGCGGCGGCACCTGGCGGCGACCACGAGGGCGACGAGCTCAGATCGGCGACGGGGTGACGGCACCGCTCTCCGCGGGCTCCGCCCCGGCGCCGCACGGCGTCGGTGATGTCCCAGCCAGCGTCGTCCTGGCCAGCGTCGTCGTGCCGGCGCACAACGAGGAGTCCGTCATCGGACGGTGCCTCGCGGCGCTCAGCGTCGGGCTGCCCACCGGAGCACTCGACGTGATCGTGGTGTGCAACGGATGCACGGACGGCACAGCCGCGGCCGCCCGTGCCCGTGGCGTCCGGGTGATCGAGACGGATCGGGCGAACAAGGCGGCCGCCCTGAACACCGGGGACGCGGCGGCCATGGCCTTCCCGCGCTTCTACGTCGACGCCGACGTGGAGGTCGCCGGAGCGGCGCTGCTCGAGGTCGCCGACGTCCTGCGCACGGGTGCGGCGCTCGCCGCGGCGCCCGCGCTGCGTCCGTGCATGACCGGGGTGGCCCGGCCCGTCCGCGACTACTACCGGATCTGGACGCGCCTGCCCTATGTCGCCGACGGGCACGTGGGCTCCGGGGTCGTCGGTGTCAGCGATGTCGGGCGGAAGCGTTTCACCCGCTTTCCCGAGGCCATCGCCGACGATCTGTACCTCTACCACCAGTTCAGCGCGGAGGAACGGACCACGGTGGACTCCGTCCACTTCACCGTCTATCCCGCGAGGACGGTGCGGGATTTCGTCCGGAGGAAGATCCGGGTGTACGCCGGGAACATCGAACTCCGCGGCCGTGGGCTGGTGCCCGCGGAGAACCGGAACACCGGCAGCGCGTCCTGGCTGTCCGTCGTCGCCGCCGATCGCCGGCTGCTCACCGCCGCCCCCGCCTACCTCACCATCTCGGCGGTGGCGAAGCTGCTGGCCATCCGGAAGGTCCGCCACGGCGACCTCGGTGCCTGGGAGCGTGACGACAGCAGCAGGCGCCTTCTTGAGGAGACGACGTGACCAGGGTTCTCGGCTTTCTTCGTTCCCTGCTCGACGCCCGCGCCCTGCTGCACTCACTGCGGATCCTCCACTTCTACAACTACTCGCATGTCCAGCAGGTTCGCCGGATGACGATCGAACGGGGTGTCCGCCTGGCGCCGAACGTCTCCGTCCGGAACGGGGAGCGGGTGGAGATACGGGCGTTCGCCCACATCGGTGAGCGGGTTTCGCTGTGGGCCGGTGACCGCACTGGCCGGATCGAGATCGGCGAGCACTCCCTGATCGGCCCGGGCACGTTTCTCACGGCCGCGAACTACGAGACGCTGCCGGACATCGTCATCGACAGCCAGCCGAAGCGGGAGGCGGACATCGTCATCGGCAACGACGTGTGGGTCGGCGCCAACTCGGTGGTTCTTCCGGGCGTGACGATAGGCGACAGCACGATTGTCGGCGCCGGTTCTGTCGTCACGAAGTCGTTGCCCGCCGGAGCGTTGGCCGCGGGTGTTCCGGCGAAGGTCATCGGGAAGCGCGGGGAGTCGACCCGTTCCGGTCGTGCAGCCCAGGCGGACCGGCCTGAGCAGAACGGCCGTGCCGGTGTGGACGGCACCGGGCGGCGCCCCGGCTCCCACCCGGCGGGTGAGCAGTGACCGTCGAGGTGTCCGTGCTGGTCGTGTCCTACAACACCGCCGAGCTGACGGTCCGGTGCCTGGAGTCCGTCCTGGCTGAGCCGGCCGGGGTCGAGATTGAGATCATCGTCGTCGACAACGCCTCGACGGACGGCTCCCCGGACGCCATTCGGGACGCGTTCCCGGCGGTGCGGCTGATCGAGTCGGCGACGAACCTCGGGTTCGGCCGCGCGGTCAACCTGGCGGCCTCCCACGCCGACGGGGACTATCTGCTCCTGCTGAACCCCGACGCCGTCGTCCTCGATCGGGCGGTCGCCGAGATCCTCACCTTCGCCCGCCGGAACCCGGCCTGCGGGCTCTACGGCGGGCGGACGCTGCGGCCGGACGGATCGGTCGACCCGAGCTCCTGCTGGGGGGCACCCAGCCTGTGGAGCCTGGCGTGCTTCGGGGTCGGCCTGTCGACGATGTTCCACGGATCGAGGATCTTCGATCCGGAGTCGCTCGGGCGCTGGCAGCGCGACAGCGTCCGCGAGGTCGGTGTCGTCACCGGATGCCTGCTGCTGGTCAGCCGCGGCCTCTTCGAACGGCTGGGCGGGTTCGACCCCCGGTTCTTCATGTACGGGGAGGACACCGACCTGTCGATGCGGGCGCGGGCCGCCGGCTACCGCCCCACGATCGTCCCGACCGCGGCGATCGTGCACCACGTCGGGGCCTCGTCCTCGAACTGGGCGGCCAAGCACGTGCTCGTCCTCCGCGGGAAGACCACGCTGGCGAGGAAGCACTGGACGGGGTGGCGGCAGCGGCTCTGCCTGGCGATGATCGTTCTTGGGGTGGCGCTGCGGGCCCTGGCCGATCTGGGGTCGGGGCTGGCCCGTGGGCGGCCGCGGGCGCGTGCGAGCGACTGGCGCGCGCTCTGGCGTCGGCGGCGGGACTGGTGGCCCGGCTACCCCCCGTACACCGAGCCCACGGGCGGCGTCCCCAGCCAGTCGCGCGTCCCGCCCGAGCCCGCATCCGGCACGTGTCACCCGTCCCGACATCTGACGAGGCCATGAGCAGTTCGCTACCCGAGCGGTCCCTCGACCTGTGGCGCAGGGCCCGCAGCCGGGCCTTCACCCGGTTCCTGGCCGGGTCGTTCGGGGCGCTCGGCCCGCGTACCGACATCGAGCCGCCGTTCCGGCTCTACGGCGCCCGCTGGATGTCGATCGGCGCCGGCGTCCATGTGGGCCCCGGCTCGTGGTTCCAGGTGATCGATGGGGACGGCGAGCCGGCGGCGCCGGTGATTCGAATCGGCGCGGGCTCGTCGTTCGTCGGGTGGTGCACGTTGTCGGCCGTCCGCGGCATCACGATCGGGGACAGAGCGATGTTCGCGCGTGGCGTCTACGTGGCCGATCATGACCACGCCTACCGGGCGGCCGGCGTCGCGATCCGGGACCAGGGCCACACCGGCGTCGCCCCGGTGGCGATCGGCGACGGCGCCTGGCTGGGCCAGAACTGTGTGGTCACAGCGGGCTCGACGATCGGCCGCGGCGCCGTCGTCGGCGCGAACAGCGTCGTGAAGGGGGTCGTGCCCGACTTCAGTCTCGCGGTAGGGGCGCCCGCCCGGGTCGTCCGGAGCTGGGCGCCGCACGGCGTCCCGAGCCGGCCGTGAGGCTGGGTCGCCGGTCAGCCCGGCGGCCCGGCGGCCCGGCCAGTCTGTGCTCGGTCAGCTCGGGTCCGTGTCCCCGCGGCCGGCGACCTCGGCCGGCGCGATCTCCACCGGGCTCACGTCGGCCAGCGCCGGGTGGTGCTGGTCCCGATCGGATATCACGGCCTCACGCAACGGGACGGGCCACTGCACACCGAGGACCGGGTCGGCAAGATTCACGAAGACGTAGCTGTCGTACCGGTCGGCACTCCAGTGCTCGTTGACGCTGTACAGATAGTAGGTGTCGTCCTCGATCGTCTGATAGGAGTTCGCGACCCCCTGAGGCAGGAAGACGGCTCGGTTCCGGTCGAGTTCGACGGTGACGACGGTTCCGAAGCTCTTCCCTGCTCGCAGGTCGACATAGGCGCAGAAGACGCGGCCCTTCACCACCGATATGTACTTGTCCCAGGGCTCGGCATGAAAGCCCCGTGTCACGCCTAGCTTTTTGTTGTAGGAAAGGCTGTTCTGGACGACCCGGAAGCTCGCGGGAATCCCTGCGTCAACGAGCTTGGCGTGGTGGAACTTCTCCTGGAACCAGCCGCGCTCATCCTCGATGGACGTAACATCGAACACAAAAAGGCCCGGAATCTCGGTCTCGGAGCCGGTGAACTGCGTGGTAGTCAGGACGGCCACGGAAGATCTCCCTCTTGCGCCCGGTACCCGGGCAGCCGGAGAACCTGATGGGTTTTCTCGGCGGCCGAGCACTCCGATACACGGAAGTGTGGACGGCATGAATCGGCGGTCGATGTCGGACCGGCGCCGGCGGTGGCCCGGCCGCCGGTGCCGGCGGTGCCCGGCTCGGCCTGATGGACGGCGCGGCGGGCGGCGGGAGCTGGGCGGCAAGGGATGGGATGAGGATGCACCGCGCCACTGCGCATGACCGCGGACCCGGTAGTCGCCGAGGTCGGTTGAGCGAAACCTCGGCGGCCGACATCCGCGTGCTGAACTATATCAGCACCTTACTCACTCCGTCGTGGTCCTTCGGTGCGTGTGGCAGGTGGCTTAGATCTCTTCTGGGGTGCGATGTCGACCATGGGATGAAGTGTCGGCTGCTCACGGGTAAACCCGGTTCACTCGGCCCCTCCACCCGAAGGGGGTGGTGCTCTGAGAATGTCTGCCGTGGCCGCCTGGGCGAGGGTGCGGTGATGTCTGGTCAGGCCGGTCACCGAACCGCCCGACAGCGTTCGCCGCCGGCCGGCGGGCCGGCTTGGAGCCCGGCCGCCCGCATGGCCCTGGCGAGCCGGGTGCGGGGTGCGAAGCCGGCTCTCATAGGCCCACCAGAATGCGGGATGGACGCCCGCGGTATTTGCGTGCGCCGCGCCCGGCTGATTTCCGGGGCACCGTCACGCGACGTCGGCTGACTTCTTCCGGCCGGCCGCGTCGGCCGCGCCGGGCGATTCACCGCGGGGGGTGGTCGGGGAACGTGAAGCAGAGCACGTCTCGACCGGTCCGCGGCCACAGGTACGCCGTCTACAGTCACGAGTGTGATCACAGACGCACAGCAGGCGCGGCCGCGGTGGCGGCGTGCGCTGCGCTCCGGGGTGCTCGGTGCGGCGCTTCTGATCGCCGTGCTGAACGTGCGAATGATCGTCTTCCCGAGGATCGACAAGCCGCGTCCCGTGGACGCGATCTTCATGCTCGGGGGTCCGGGCGAACGGCGGGACAAGGCCGTCGAGCTGGCCAGGTCCGGCATCGCCCCGGTTCTGGTGGTCTCGATGCCCGGCACCTGGCGGTGCCCCGACGCGGCCGAGGTCGGCCGGGACATCCAGGTCATCTGCTTCTGGCCGGACCCGGTGACCACCCAGGGCGAGGCTCGCGAGGCCGGCCGCCTGGCCAGGATCCACGGCTGGCGCTCGATCCTGTTCGTCACGGACCGCTCCCAGGACAGCCGGGCCAGGCTGCGCATCGAGCGCTGCTACGACGGTGAGGTCCTGGTGGACGCCGTCGGGACCCCCCGAC
The DNA here is from genome assembly GCF_004337455.1 of Parafrankia sp. BMG5.11. NCBI lineage: Bacteria > Bacillati > Actinomycetota > Actinomycetes > Frankiales > Frankiaceae > Parafrankia > Parafrankia sp. BMG5.11. The sequence goes on from NZ_SJXI01000028.1 coordinate 39,246, forward strand.
GGCAGTGGCCGTACCTGATCGCCTACCAGACCGCGGCGACCGTCAAGGCGCTGGTCTGGCAGCGCGGCTGCTGATCGACAGGCGGGCCGGCAGCGGTCAGCCGAGATCAGCGGCCAGGTCGGCAGCGGTCAGCAGTCCCGCTGGACGATCAGCGCCTTGCCCATCGCGGCCCACTCGTAGGCGATCATGTACGGCCACATGCTCTTTGCCGGCGCGACCGGGCTCATGAGCACCTGCCCCGAGTAGCAGCGCCCCAGCCGCAGCCGCGCGCGGGTCGTCTGGCTGGTCGAGGTGATCACGAGCACCGACTTCCAGTCGTACCGGGCGGCCGCGGCGGCCACCCAGCGTGACTCGCCCTGGGTGGTCACCGGATCCGGGGCGAAGCAGATCACCTCGACGTTCGGGATGGCCGGGGGGCACGGGTCGTCCGCCGTGGGCACCGAGACTGCCAGCGTCGGCGCGTACCCGGCCACGGCCAGGCTCACCGCGTGCTCGAGGCGGCCCGGGCTGCCGGCGAACATCACGATGGCGTCGACCGGGGCGGGGGAGTCCCGCCGGGGATGGACGAACAGCCGGAAGGTCGCGCCGAGGAACATGACGCTCACGACCCCGAGGACCCCGAGCACAGTGATGCGCCGCCGCCCGCGGTCCCGGGCGCGGCCCGCCGGCGGCTGCCCGGGACCTGCCGGTGGTCGCTCGCGGCCCGCCGATGGCCGTCCGCGGGCCCCCCAGGGGTCCTCGCCCGTCCACGGGGGACGTGCTGGTGGTGCCGACATCGCCGCGCCCCCTCAGCCCGGCCAGCCGGCCGGACGGCCGGCGTCGGCATCCGGGCCCGACAGCCCGCCGGAAGGCCCCTCCGGGGCGGGCGAGGCCGGCCAGCGCGCACCGAAGCCGCTGCCCAGCCCGGGCCTCGGCCGGCCCAGGCCGAACGGGCGGGCGGGGGCGTCCTGGGCGGGCAGTGGCAGGGTCGGCTCGGGGCCCGGGCCGGTGGCCGTCCCCTCCCCGGCCGGGGCGTCCGCGGGCCGCGCACCGGCCTCGACGTCCACCCCGCCCGGCGGCGGGGCGTTCCAGCGCGGGTGGTGGAACGGCGCGCGCGCCGCTTCGCGGGGCCAGACCGTCCAGGACGCGCCGGACTGCCACTGGACGATCGGGACCTGATGGCCGACCTGGAGCCCGGTCGCCTCGTCGAGCCGGAAACGGCCCAGCATGGTCGTGGTGTCGAGGCCGCGCGCGGCGGCCAGGAGCGAGGCGTCGCCGACGCCGCCGCAGTGGCGGATGCAGCGCCCCAGGATCAGCCCCCCCACGTACGCCCAGGCGGCGGTCGCCGTCGGCGGGACGCCGTGCAGCGTGGCGAAGTCGGCGGAGAACTCCCGTGCGGTCGGGCCCGTCCCCACCTCGGCGACGCTGTCCGGGGCCCAGCTCGCCGGGGCCAGCAGGCCCTCGCGCAGCGCGCCCAGCGTCGCCGTGGCCTCGGCGCTCACCGCGGTGGAGAACGCCGCGGCCCGCCACGAGCGGCGCAGCAGCACGTTCGCGATCTCCAGCTCGTCGTCGGCGCCGCCGTGCACGATGAGGACGTCCGCCGGCGGGAGCAGCCGGGCCGCCTGCGCTCCGCGGCCGGGCGGGAACACGTTGGAGGTGACGTCGTAACCCTGGGAGCGGGCCGCGGCCTTGGTCACCGACGTCAGCTCGACCGCGAGATCCCCCGAGGCCAGCAGCGCGACCCGGCGGGCGTGGCGGTCCACCGAGCGGATCGCCGAGAGCACCCCGCGCGGCCAGGTGGAGGTCGGCGCGGCCACGTTGACGACGTGCGGGAACGACTGGCGCATGAAACGCGTGGACGGGGCACCGGCGTTGAACACGACCCGGCCCGTCGCGCCGAGCGCGGCGAGCGCCGCGCGCGGGCCGACCGGGCCGAAGACGGCGGCGGGCTCGGCCGCCGCGGCCGAGCGCATCGCGCCGACCGGGTCGGGGTGGGCGTCGTAGGCCGTCACGCCCACTTCGTCCCAGGGCGGCGGCAGCCGTTCGTCACGCGCCCACAGCGTCATTCCGCGCAGTGCCGCCAGGCCAAGGGCGGCGTCCGGTCCGGTCAACGGCGTGACCAGCGCGACGGGGAGCGGAGTCGTCATCGGCAGAAACCCGTGAGGTCGAGCACTCCTTCAGAATCCCACGGCCGTCGGGGCGGCACACCCGGCGGGAGCCCTAGGATCTGCGGTGGGCAAGGGGATGTCGGCGGCAACGACGTGATCTTCGTGCCGTGTCGTGCCGTGTCCTGCGGTGGCGTCATCGATGCGCCTTCGGGTGTGTCCTCGGGTGTGTCCTCGGGTGAAGGAGCGAACGGGTGGCGAGGAACTCCGGACGCGTCGGTGACCCTCCACCGCCGCCCGAGCCGCTGCCCGTCCCGGCGGTCGACGCGCACTGCCATCTGGACCTGATGGGCACCCCGGTGGCCGAGGCCATCGCCGCGGCCCGCGCCGTCGGCATCACCCGGATGGTCTCCGTCGGCGTCGACCTGCCGACCAGCCGCTGGCAGGCCGAGATCGCCGCGGCCAACCCGGAGGTCCGCGCGGCGGTGGCGATCCATCCCAACGCGGCGGCGAACGGCGTCGGCGAGGAGACGTTCGAGGCGATCGCGGCGCTCGCCCGCCTAGACGGTGTCGGCGCGGTCGGCGAGACCGGGCTCGACTACTACCGCACGCCCCCGGAGCAGCACGCCGCCCAGCAGGCGAGCTTCCGCCGGCACATCGCCATCGCCAAGGAGACCGGCCGGGCCCTGATGATCCACGACCGGGAGGCGCACGACGACACGCTGCGCATCCTGGCCGAGGAGGGCGCGCCCGAGCGGGTCGTGTTCCACGCCTTCTCCGGCGACGCGGAGATGGCCAAGATCTGCGCCGACGCCGGGTACGTGATGTCCTTCGCCGGCAACGTCACCTTCAAGAACGCCCAGGAGCTGCGCGACGCCGCCGCGGTGGTGCCCGCCGAGCTCCTGCTGGTCGAGACCGACGCGCCGTACCTCACCCCGGTCCCGTGGCGCGGGCGGCCCGGCGGCCCGTATCTGGTGCCGCTCACCCTGCGGCTGCTGGCACAGACCCGCGGCGAGGCCGTCGACGAGCTCGCCGCCCAGGTCGCCGCCAACGCGGAACGGACGTTCGGGCCCTGGTAGAGACCGAGGCGCTGCTCTCGCCGGCCGACATCCGGGAGCTCGCCCACGCCCTTGACCTGCGGCCGACGAAGCGCAGGGGCCAGAACTTCCTGGTGGACCCGAACACCGTCCGCCGGCTGGTGCGCCTGGCCGCGGTCGGCCCGGACGACGTCGCGCTCGAGGTGGGCCCCGGGCTGGGCTCGCTCACCCTCGGCCTGGTCACCGAGGCGGCGGCGGTGGCCGCGGTCGAGGTCGATCCGGTGCTCGCCGCCGCCCTGCCCGTCACCGCCGCGGCCCGGCTGCCGGCGACGGTGGCCGCCCGGCTCCACGTCGTCGAGGCGGACGGCCTGCGGGTCGAGCCGGCCGACCTGCCGCCGGCGGTCGCCGCGCCGACGGTGCTGGCGGCGAACCTGCCGTACAACGTGGCCGTCCCGCTGCTGCTCGGTCTGCTGGAGCGGTTCCCGTCGATCGAACGGGGCCTGGTGATGGTGCAGGCCGAGGTCGCCGACCGCCTCACCTCGCCGCCCGGCGGGCGGATCTACGGCGTGCCGAGCGTGAAACTGGCCTGGTACGCGCAGGCCCGGCCGGCCGGCGCGGTGCCCCGCCCGGTGTTCTGGCCGCAGCCCAACGTCGACTCCGGCCTCGTCGCCTTCACCCGGCGCGCCGCCCCACCGGCGGACGCCGGACTGCGCCGTGAGGTCTTCGCGGCCGTCGACGCGGCCTTCGCCCAACGACGCAAGACGTTGCGGACGGCGCTCGCCCCCTGGGCCGGCTCACCCGCGCGAGCCGAGCAGCTCGCCCGTGCGGCCGGGGTGGACCCGGGCGCCCGCGGCGAGACCCTCGACGTCGAGGCGTTCGCCCGGCTGGCCCAGCAGGCCCGCATCCTCCCGGCCGACCAGCCCGCCTGACCGCGCTGGTCAGGCGGGGCCGGTCAGCCGACGCCGATGGCGCGGCGGGCGCCGGCGAGGACGGGGCGGGCGCGGTCGCGGGCCTTGTCCGCGCCGGCGGCGAGGATCGCGTCCAGCTCGCTGCCCGGGGCCACCAGCTCGTCGTAGCGGGCCCGCAGCGGGGTCAGCCAGGCGTCGAGCGTCTCGAACAGGGCGTTCTTCAGCTCGCCCCAGCCGGTGCCGCCCTGCTCGAGGCGGACCCGCATGTCCTTGACGGCCTCCGGGTCCGCGAAGTTCTCGTAGATCTGGAAGGCGGCGGAGGCGTCCGGATCCTTCGGCGCCTCGACCGGCGTGCTGTCGCTGCGGATGCCGCGCACCAGTTTGCGTAGCTGGGACGGCGGCGCGAACAGCGGAATCGTGTTCCCGTAGGACTTGCTCATCTTCCGGCCGTCGGTGCCGGGCATCGTCCGCGCGTTGACCCCGGACGGCAGCACCGCCTCGGGAATCTTCAGGCTGAACACGTCGCCGTAGAGGTGGTTGAACGAGCCGGCGATGTCCGCGGCGATCTCGAGGTGCTGCGACTGGTCCTGGCCGACGGGGACGACGTCCGCGCCCATGACGAGGATGTCGACGGCCATCAGGATGGGGTAGTTGAACAGCCCCATGTTGACGCCCGCGTCGAGGTCGGCGATGCCGCTCTCGGCGTTGCGGTCACGCGCCGCCTTGTAGGCGTGCGCCCGGTTCATCAGGCCCTTGCCCGTGACGCAGGACAGGATCCAGGTCAGCTCGAAGATCTCCGGGACGTCGGACTGCCGGTAGAAGACCGTGCGCTCGGGATCGAGCCCGAGCGTGATCCAGGTGGCGGCGACGGACCGGGTGTAGGCGGCGAACTTCGCCCTGTCCCGGATGGAGGTCAGGGCGTGGTAGTCGGCGATGAAGTAGATCGACTCGTACGTCGCCGTCAGGTCGAGGGCGGGGCGGATCGCCCCGATGTAGTTGCCCAGGTGCGGATCGCCGGTCGGCTTGATGCCGGTCAGCGAGACCCGTGGCCGGTCCTGCGTCATGTCGGGTGATTCTACGGCCCACCAGATCGCGCTCTCCCCAACGCGCCCCCGAAGCCCGGGCTCAGGGGCCTGGCTTCGGGGGCGCAGGGGATCACCCCGGGGGTGGCCGGCGTGGTGGTGGGTCAGGCGTCCCCGCCGAACAGGCCGGTCACCGAGCCGTCCTCGAAGACGGCCTTGATGGCAGCGGCGATCAGCGGCGCGATCGACAGTTCGGTGATCTTGTCGATGCGGGCCTCGCTGGGCAACGGCAGCGTGTTGGTGAGGACGACCTCGCTGATCTCGGAGTTCTTCAGCCGGTCGGCGGCCGGGCCGGACAGGACGCCGTGCGTCGCCGCGGCGATGACGTCGGTCGCGCCGTGCGCCTTCAGGGACTCCGCGGCCTTCGTGATCGTCCCGGCGGTGTCGATCATGTCGTCCACGATCACGCAGGTGCGCCCGCGGACCTCGCCGACCACGTCGAACATCTTGACCTGGTTCGGGACGTTCGGGTCGCGGCGCTTGTGGATGATCGCCAGCGGGCAGCCGAGCCGGTCGGTCCACCGCTCCGCGACGCGCACCCGGCCGGAGTCGGGCGCCACGACCGTCACCTCGGACGTGTCGAGCTTGCTCTCGATGTAGTCCGCGAGCAGCGGCAGCGCGAACAGGTGGTCGACCGGGCCGTCGAAGAACCCCTGGATCTGGGCGGTGTGCAGGTCGACGGACATCAGCCGGTGCGCGCCGGCGGTCTTGAACAGGTCGGCGACGAGGCGGGCCGAGATCGGCTCGCGGCCGCGGTGCTTCTTGTCCTGGCGGGCGTACGGGTAGAACGGGGCGACGACGGTGATGCGCTTGGCGCTGGCGCGCTTGAGCGCGTCGACCATGATGAGCTGTTCCATCAGCCAGGTGTTCACCGGCGCGGCGTGGCACTGGAGCACGAAGGCGTCACACCCGCGGACGGACTCCTCGAAGCGGACGAAGATCTCGCCACTGGCGAACTCGTACGCGTTCGTGGGGACCGGCCGCACGTCGAGGGCTCGGGCCACCTCGGCCGCGAGCTCAGGGTGGGAACGCCCCGCGAAGAGCATCAGGTTTCGGCGGTTCTCGGTCTGGTATCCCACCGTTATCTCCTCAAGGCATGACTGGCGGCTCTGACAGGCGGCCCGTGACACGGACGGTTGCGGACGTGGACCGTTGATGTGTTCGTCTGCGGCTGACTCGTCTGCTGGTGGCGCTGCTGCTTCGTCGGACTCGACTGGCTCGTCTGCTGGTCGCGGTGGTCGTCGGGGGGCCGGGCGGCGACCGGCGGCGGGCGGGTACCCGTCGCGCCGGGGCCTGGGCTGGGGTCACTGCCTGGTCAGGTCAGATCTACCCGTTCCGCCCGGGCATGGCGCAGGCGGCCGGGAACGAGCGACTCGGGATCAGGCGTCCCCTTCCACGCGGCAGACTGTGTACGACGGTATCGATAGCCGCAGATCAGCCCACCTGCGGCCAAACGGTTTCTACGTTCGGCCTCGCGCGGCGAAAACGCCAGCGATACCGGGTCCCGGGGCCGGGCTGTGGTTCAACTCACGTGCCCGACTGCCCGGGCTGGCCGGGCTCCTGCCCGGCCGGCTCGGGCGTGGCCTGCTTGTGTCCGGCTGGCTCGGCCGTTTCCGCCTCATGCTGCCGGGCGCGCAGCGCGGCCTGCGCCGCGGGGCTGTCCGGCCGGCGGCGCAGTACCCAGCCCGGCACGTTGCGCTGCCGGCCCTCCCTGATCGCGAGCGCTCCCGGTGGGACGTCCTCCCTGATGACGGCGCCGGCGCCGGTGTAGGCGCCGTCCCCCACGGTCACCGGGGCCACCAGCATGGTGTCGCTGCCGATCCGGACGTCCGAACCGATCACCGTGCGGTGCTTGGCGACCCCGTCGTAGTTGACGAACACCGTGGTGCAGCCGATGTTGCTGCGCTCGCCGACCACCGCGTCGCCCACGTAGGCGAGATGGGGGACCTTGGACTCATCGCCGATGTCGGCGGCCTTCGTCTCGACGAAGGCGCCGATCTTGCCGCTGCGACCGAGCCTGGTCCCCGCGCGCAGGTGGGCGAACGGCCCGACGACGGCGCCGGCACCGACCTCGGCGCGCTCGGTCACCGAGCTGACGACACGCGCTCCCGCGCCGACGACCGTGTCGATGAGGGTGCAGTCCGGGCCGACCTCCGCCCCGGTGGCGATCGTCGTGGCCCCACGCAGGTGCGTGTTCGGCCAGACGGTCGTGTCCGGCTCCAGGGTGACGTCGACGTCGATCCAGGTGGTGACCGGGTCGACGATCGTGGCCCCGCCGAGCATTGCGGCGCGGGTGATCCGTTCGCGCAGCGTGCGGCCGGCCTCGCTGAGCTGCACCCGGTCGTTGACTCCGCCGGCCTCGGCCGCGTCGGCGACGACGTGCGCCCCGATCGGCTCGCCGTCCGCGACGAGCAGGCCGACCACGTCGGTGAGGTACTCCTCGCCCTGCGCGTTGTCGGTGGTGAGCCGCTTCAGCGCGGACTGCAGCAGCTCGACGTCGAACACGTAGACGCCGGCGTTGATCTCCCTGATCGCGGCGGTCGCGGGGTCGGCGTCCCGCTGCTCGACGATCGCCCGCACCTGGCCGCCGTCGCCGCGCACGATGCGGCCGTACCCGGTCGGGTCGGCGACGAAGGCCGACAGAACGGTGGCCGCCGCGCCCAGCGCCTGATGGCGCTCGACCAGGCCGGCGATGGTCTCGCCGGTCAGCAGCGGGGTGTCGCCGGGCAGCACGACGACGGACGCGTCGGGCGGGAGACCGTCCAGCGCCGCCAGCGCGGCACGCACGGCGTGGCCCGTCCCGCCCTGGTGCTCCTGGACGGCGGTGATGACATGCGGCGCCCGCTCGGCGAGCATGGCCGCGACCTGCTCGCGCCCGTGACCGACGACGACCACCGCCCGGGGCGCCCCGACCGGCTCGGTCGCGCGGAGCACATGCTCGAGCAGGGTCAGACCGGCGAGGCGATGCAGGACCTTCGGGGTGCCCGAACGCATTCGCCGCCCCTCGCCCGCCGCCAGGACGATGACAGCCGCCGGACGTGGCTGAGTCACACGAGCTCCCGCAATCTCGATGGACCTGGCTGCGCCCGACCTGCCGAGGGAACGACGCGCCGTGGACGGACCCGCTGTGCACTGGACCTGCCGTGTACTGGACCTTCTGCGCACCGAACCTGCTGCGCACCCGGCCCGCTGAGTGCCTGACCCGCCGAGTTGTCCGACCCCGGGACGCTTCCGACCCGGGTGCGGCTGACTCGCGGTGCGTCTGACTCACGGTGAGCGCCGTGGGGTCGGTCCTGTTCGGCCGGCCCGCGGAGGGTGAGGCATCGGCTGTCAGCCTACCGAAGAGGCACTCCAACCTCGGCGACGGTGGGTGACTCCGTGCGGTCTGCCGCATCGCGCGAACGCGAGAGCGGCAAAGAGGGAAATCTTTTGACTGGACGTATCTTGAAAATCAAGACGCCGTCTTGTCGAAACAATTTCGGCACCCCGCGACTGCTTGTGCTCCGCCGCCACGACTCGAACGTGGACTAAGAGAACCAAAATCTCCTGTGCTGCCGATTACACTACGGCGGACCGCGGGTAAAACAGGGTTACTGCCGCACCCACTCTACCATCGTGCCCGGCAACGGAAGAAATGTACGTGGGCCTCCCGGCGAGTGTCTGTGGTCCCCCCGGTGTGCTGTGCGGATCAGGGTGTGTCCCGGGCCCGGCTCTAGCTGGAGCGGCGTCAGGGCGTCGCGGCACGTAGTCACCCCCCGGCCGAGGTCGTCGGGTGTATTCGTGTTGTGTCCGTGTGAACACTTTCGCCGCCGTCGGTTGATCCCGACGCAAGGTGATGATCCTGTCGCGAGGGGTGTCGGCGCGGAGGGGGGTGGAATCCTGTGGATCGGGAAAGATGCCATCCGTCGCGTGGAGGCCGTCGGCGTGGGCTGGGCGGTCCGGCCCGTTTGCGTGGCGGACGCCGTGAATGGTGCCCGTTGTCATCCAGGCGGGCTAACGTGGCGACCAGAGGGTCGGCAGTGGGCGGCCCACCGCGACGGACGGGATGAAGCAATGACCGCTACCGACACGGTGAAAGCGACCGAAACCAGGCATCAGGGTGCGGCCGTGGTTGGAGGTGACCAGTCCGTCGCGGATGCCGGCGGGGTCACGTCGCCGGCGCCGACCGAGTCCCACACCACCACTCCCTCGATGTTCCGGGCGCGTGGCGAACAGCTTGTGCTTGTGGCGACGATCCTATTTCCGTTCGCGGCGCTTGTCGCGGCAGTTCCGTTGTTGTGGGACCACTGGATCACATGGCGGGACGTCATCCTCGCGGCGGTGATGTACGCGATCACCGGCCACGGCGTCACCGTCGGATTCCATCGCTATTTCACCCACCGGGGTTTCAAGACCTCCAAGCCGGTGCGTGCCGCGCTCGCCATCGCCGGCAACATGGCCATAGAGGGCCCGGTGATCCGCTGGGTGGCCGACCACCGCCGTCACCACGCCTTCAGCGACGCCGACGGTGACCCGCACTCACCGTGGCGCTACGGCACCGGCCCGGCCGCCCTCGCCCGCGGGCTCTGGCACGCCCACGTCGGCTGGCTCTTCGACGTCGAGCAGACCGACCAGCGCCGCTACGCCCCCGACCTCCTGGACGACCCGATGATCGTCCGGGTGAGCCGTTCGTTTGCTCTCTGCGCCTTCGTCAGCCTCGCCCTGCCCGCGGTCATCGGCGGCCTGTGGGGCGGTTCGTTCGAGGCCGCGCTCCAGGCCTTCTTCTGGGCCTCGCTCGTCCGGGTGGCGCTGCTCCACCATGTGACCTGGTCGGTCAACAGCATCTGCCACGTCATGGGCTCCCGGCCCTACCGCTCCCGCGACCGCTCGGGCAACGTGTGGCCGCTGGCCCTGCTTTCCATGGGCGAGTCCTGGCACAACCTGCACCACGCCGAGCCGACCTCGGCCCGGCACGGCGTCCGCCCCTGGCAGATCGACACCAGCTTCTACGTGATCAAGACTCTGGAGATCCTCGGGCTGGCCCGGGACGTCCGCTGGCCCGACCCCGCCCGCCTGGCCGCCAAGCGCGCCTGACCGGCGTCGTCCACTCCCCGCGCCGCTGGTCCCGGCTCTCGACCTCGGCATCTGTCTTTCCGCCCCGGCACCCGACCCGAGCCCCGGGTCGGGTGCCGGAGCGGCCTTGCAGGGGATTATTCGATCTTGGAGGCCAGGGTGAGCCACTGGTCCTCGGTCTGGTCCTTCTCGCTGGTGAGGGCGCGGAGCTCGGCGTCGAGGGTGAGGATGCGCTCGTGGTCGGTGGCGGCCTCGGCCAGCGCCTTGTGCAGCTCGGACTCGCGACGTCCCAGTTTTTCGAGGGTCCGTTCCAACCGGGCCAGCTCCTTGCGGGCCGCACGCAGTTCGCCCGAGCTCAGGGCCGGACGCGCGTCCGTTCCCGACGCCTGCCCGGAGCCCGCGGCCGAGCCCGGCCCAGCCGGACCCCCCGCGCCGCCGCCCGAGCCACCGGAGCCGGACGAGCCGCCTGAACCAGCGGAACGCCCCGAGGCACCCGAGGCGGTGGAGGCACCCGAACCGGCCGTCCCGGAACCTGGGGAGCCGCCCGCCGCCGCGCGCCGGGCCAGGTACTCCTCGACGCCGCCGGGCAGCATCCGGATCCGCTCGTCGCCCAGCAGGGCCCAGACGACGTCGCAGGTCCGCTCCAGGAAGTAACGGTCGTGGCTGACGACGACGAGGGTTCCGGGCCAGGAGTCGAGCAGGTCCTCCAGCGCGGTCAGCGTGTCGGTGTCGAGGTCGTTCGTGGGCTCGTCCAGGAGGAGGACGTTCGGGCGTCCCATCAGCAGACGCAGGAGCTGCAGGCGGCGGCGCTCGCCGCCGGAGAGGTCGCGCACCCTGGTCCACTGCCGGCTCGAGGGCAGGCCGAACTGCTCGAGCATCTGGCCGGCGGTGCGCTCCCGGCCGCGTTCCACCGCCAGGATGCGGGCGACCTGCTCGACCGCCTCGAGTGCCCGCAGGTCGCCGGGCAGCTCGGTGACCTCCTGGGACAGGATCGCCGGGCGCACGCTCGCCCCGCGACGGACCCGCCCCGCGCCCGGTTCGAGGGTGCCGATGAGCAGCCGCAGCAGAGAGGTTTTGCCGGCGCCGTTCACGCCGACCAGGCCGATCCGGTCGCCGGGGCCGAGCCGCCAGGTCACGTCGCGCAGCAGCGTGCGGTCACCGACGGTGAGGTCGACGTCCTCGACGTCGTAGACGTCCTTGCCCAGTCTGGACGCCGCGAAGGTGCGTAGCTCAAGGCTGTCGCGGGCGGGCGGCTCGTCGGCGATCAGCGCGTTGGCGGCGTCGATGCGGAAGCGGGGCTTGCTGGTGCGGGCCGGCGGGCCGCGGCGCAGCCAGGCCAGCTCCTTGCGTAGCAGGTTCTGCCGGCGGGCCTCGGTCGCGTCGGCGCGCCGGGAGCGTTCCGCCCGGGCGAGCACGTAGGCGGAGTAGCCGCCCTCGTAGGCGTCGACCCGGCCGTCGACGACCTCCCACACCTGGTCGCACACCTCGTCGAGGAACCACCGGTCGTGGGTGGCGACGATCAGCGCGCAGCGCCGGGTGGCGAGGTGGCGTGCGAGCCAGGCGACGCCCTCGACGTCGAGATGGTTCGTCGGCTCGTCGAGGATCAGCAGGTCGAGTTCCTGCACGAGCAGGCGGGCCAGCGCGACGCGGCGGCGCTCGCCGCCGGACATCGGCCCGGTCTCCTCGTCGAGCCGGTCGATCAGGCCGAGGCCGGTGAGCACGGCCCGCTGCCGCGGGTCGGCCGCCCAGACATGGTCGGGCACGTCGCCGACGACGGCCGAGCGGACGGTGCCGCCGGGCAGCGAGTCGGCCTGCGAGAGGGCGCCGACCCGGGTGCCGCCGGCGTGCACGACCCGACCCGAGTCGGGCGGGTGCGTCCCGGAAATGATGTTGAGGAGGGTCGACTTGCCGGCTCCGTTGCGGCCGACCACGCCGACCCGTTCGCCGATGTCGAGCCCGAGGCCGACGCCGTCCAGCAGCGTTCGGGTGCCGTGCGCTGCCGAGACGCTCTCCAACGAGACAACGACCGGGCTCACGCGACGATTCTCCCCACGACTTCGACCGTGACATCCGCCGCGTACTCGGACGCGTCCCGTGCCCGGAACGTGTCCGAGTATGCAGGCGGGCGGGTCACGCCGGTGACGAGGAGGGGGAAAGCGGCGGGGACTGCGCCGCGGAGCTGCCCGGCTCCCCACCCGGACCGGCCGGGTCCGCCGGGATCACCCGTGCTCCGGCGACCGGGCCGTGGGCCCGCCGGACGGCGCGCGCGACGCCCATGCCGGCGAGGCTCGCGGCGAGCGAGACGCTCGCCGCCGCGTCGCGGGCGAGGAAAGCGCAGGTCGGCCCGGATCCGCTCACGATCGCGCCGATCGCGCCCAGCTCCAGCCCGCTCTCCAGCACCCGCCGCAGGGACGGGCGCAGCCGCAGCGCCGCCGGCTGCAGGTCGTTGACCAGGGCGGCTCCGAGCTCCGCCGGATCCCCGCTGCGCAGGGCGCTCAGGGCGGCGTCCGCGGGCGTGGGCCCGGTGCGCAGCCTGCCCTCGGAGAGCCGGTCGAACTCGCCGTAGACGGCGGGCGTCGACAGCCCGCCGTCGGCGAGCGCGAACACCCAGTGGTACTCGCCGCGCCCGAGGACGTCGGTGAGCTGCTCACCGCGGCCGGTGCCCAGCGCCGTCCCACCGGTGAGCGGGAACGGGACGTCGCTGCCCAGCTTGGCGGCCAGCGCGACGAGGGTCTCGCGGTCGAGGCCGGCGCCCCACAGCGTGTCGCAGGCGAGCAGGGCCGCGGCCGCGTCGGCGCTGCCGCCGGCCATCCCGGCGGCGACCGGGATGCCCTTCGACAGCGTCAGGTGGACGGCCTCGCCGCGGATCCCGGCGGCCTCGGCGACCAGGTAGGCGGCGCGGACAGCCAGGTTGTCCTTACCGGTCGGCACCACCGAGACGGACGGCTCGGCGCCGGTGTCACCCGGGGAACCACCCGGGCCGTCGCCAGCGCCGTCCGCGTCGTCTGACGTCGCCGGTCGCGCGCCCTCGCCGGCGACGCCGACCGTGACCGCGATCGGGTCCTCGTCGGTGAACACCGGGCCGGCGCCGTCGGGCCCGGCGAGTGACTCCGGGGGGACCGACGTCGCGGTGATGTCGTCGTACAGCGCGACGGCCTGCAGGATCGTCGTCACCTCGTGGTAGCCGTCGGGCCGGCGTGGGCCCACCCCGAGGTGGAGGTTGACCTTGGCGGGAGCGCGAACGGTGACGGTCGGCAGGGGGCGGCCGGGTTCGGTGGCGCGTCGACCCGGATGCGATCGAGGCAACGGACGCTCCTTGGCTCAGGCGTCGCTCGCGGCGAGCGCACTCGGCATGGCCGGTGTTGGTCACCGGGGCCCGCGCTCAACGTAGGGGCCCGTGCTCAACTTATCGGTCGCGGCGGCGGAGCGGCTCTTGCGTCCCGCCGGTTCTGGCGCCTCCGGGTGCGTTCCGGTGTCCGCTACCCGCCTCCCGGGTGCCCGGCCGCTTCCTGCGTGGACGTACCAGCCGGTTCCGGCGGGGACGTATTAGCCCGGGCGGGGCGGGTACCTCGTCGGGTGGACGGCACCGGTGACCTCCCCGGCCACCGGGCGCGCGCCGCGGCCCAAGCCGCCGCGGCCCTAAGTCGTCACGGCGCCGCCGGCCGGGCGGAGGCACGGTGACGCGGGAGGAGCAGCGATGACGACCACCACGCGGACACAGAGCGTCGAGACAGGCACCGCCAAGGGAGTCGAGACAGGCACTGCCAAGGGAGCGGGGGAGAGTCGGCCCGGTGGGCCCGACCGGGCCCGGTCGGGGGAGAGCCACTGGAACGGCGTGGCCGAGCGGTCCACGGCTCCCGCCCGGCGTGCCTTCACCGAGCTGGTGACGGCGCAGGGACGGACATCGATCGCGGACTCCGTGGTCCGCAAGATCGCCGGTGTCGCGACCAGGGAGGTGACCGGGGTCCACGCTCTCGGAACCGGTGGCAGCCGCGCGATGGGCACCTTCCGAGCACACCTGCCCGGAACGAGCCCCAGCGTGTCGCAGGGCGTGTCGGTGGAGGTGGGCGAGCGGCAGGCCGCGATCGACCTGGACGTCGTCTGCGAGTACGGCGTCTCGATCGTCGACCTCTCGCAGGCGGTCCGCCGCAACGTCGTCGACTCGGTCGAGCAGATGACCGGCCTGGAGGTCACCGAGGTCAACATCGCCGTGGACGACGTCTACATCGGCGACGACGAGGCGGCGGAGGCCCCGCCACGGGTCCGTTGACCGCGCGGGAGCCAGCCCGTCCGGCACCGGCCGACCCGCCCGGTCTGGTCGACGTCCCCGTGCCGGCTGATGTGGCCGGACCAGCTGACATGTACCGGGCCGGCATCGCCGAGATGGACGAGGTCGCCGCCCGGGTGCGTGCCTGCCCGGACGTCGTCCGACTGGTCGGTCGACCGACCGCGGGCGTCACGCTCCGGGACGGCATGGCTCCCCGGGACGGCGCGGCGGCCGGTGCCAGGCCGGAGGGGATCACGGTTCGCGTGGTCTGCCGGTTCGGGCCGACCGTGGCTGAGCTCGCGGCGCAGGTCCGGGCGGCGGTGGCCCTCGCGGCCCCGGGCTGTCCCCGGATCGATGTGATCATCGATGATCTCGAGGTCGACGTCCCGGCCTGGGTCGGTGTCACCTGACCCCCGCGCCGCGCGGGCGCGGGCGGCGCGGCGGCGGTTCATCCTCGACAACCACCCGGACCGCGGCGGCGATCCCGAGGCGTTCCAGGCCGGCCTGCGGGCGTTCACCGCGGCCGGTGCCGGCGGCGGTCGCACAGATATCGGGCCTGGTGGCAGGCCCGGCGGCGGTGGCCACGGTGATGTCGGGGGCGGTCCGGACGGAACGAGGCCGGCCCCGACCGTGACCTTCTACCGAAAGCGTGGCCCACTCGGGCGGGCCCGTGCGCGGCTGGTCCGCCGGGAGGGCGCGAACTGGGAGATCGCGAACTGGAGGGCCCGGGCCGCGAACTGGAAGGCCAAGGCCACGCGGCCGAGACTGGGAATCAGGGTGACGCGGCGTGCAGGAGGCGGCGCGCACCGGTCCGGAACGAGCGGCACGCCAGGTCACTGGCGCTGCTGGTGAGAGCGGGCGGCGTGCCAGGTTGCTGGCAGTGCCGGTGAGGGAGGACCTCGGATGCGATCGAGTGCGCTCGGACTGATCGCCGGGCTCGTCGCGGGCCTCGCGCTCGCGTTCGGCGGGTTCGGCGAGTTCCTGATCGTCCTGCTCTTCGGGGCCCTCGGCCTGATCGTCGGGAAGCTCGTCGACGGCGAGATCGACCTCAGCCGGTTCGACCGGGGCCGGTTCGACCAGTCGCGGCCGGGCCGGGACCGCGGTCGGTTCCCCGGCGGCGGCCGGGGCCGGGAACAGCCGTGAGCCCCGATCATCTCGGCGGCGGCGCCGGCGGTCCGGGCCGGCTGCTGGTCGCCGAGCGGGTCGTGGCGAAGATCGCCGCGATCGCCGCCGCCGATGTGGAGGCTGTCGCGGGCCCGCCGCCCCGGGCGGCGACCAGGGTCGCCGCGTTTCTGCGCGACGGCTCGCCCGGTGGCCGGCCGAGCGGTCGTCCCGAGGCGACGGTGCGGGTGGTCGACGGAGCGGCCTGGGTGTCGCTGACGCTGTCGATCACCTACCCGGCCTCGGTGAGCCAGACCACGCAGGCCGTCCGGGACAGGGTGCGCGAACGGGTGGCCGCGCTCGCCGGGCTGCCCGTCGCCCGCATCGACATCGACATCCCGCTGCTGTCCGCGGGGGCGGGCCCGTGACCCGCTCGAGCCTGCGCGCGCAGGCCCGAGCGGGCGGTGACCCGGCGTGTCAGCGTGGCCGCTCGCGGGCAGGCCGAACCGTGCCGGTTGTTCTGTCCGTGCCGGAGACCGGCGGTTCGAACCCCCTCGGCGCGGGAGGGAGGCGCCATGCGGGCCGGTAACCGCGTCCTTGCGGCGCTCGTGGCGGCGGTGCTCGCCGCCGCCGGCGTCATCACGCTGGTGGAGATCATCGTCGCCGCGGGCGGGCACGGGCCCGCTCTGGTCGACTGGCCAGCCTGGTCGGCGCGTCTCGGTGACTGGTCGTGGTCGAGCGGCGCCGTCCGGCTCGTGGGGGTGTGCGTCGTGCTCGTCGGCGCCGGCCTGCTGTTCCTCTGCGCCCGGCTGGGCGCGAGGTCGCGTTTCCGGACCCGCCCGACCACGCCCGGCGCGGCGGTGTTCGTTCCCCGCCGGGCACTCGTGCGGGCGTTGCGGCAGAGCGCGCTCGCGGTCGACGGGGTCTCGGCCGTCTCGGTCCGGGTGCGGCGGCGGCGTGCCGTGGTCCGCGCCCGGCTGCGGCCGCGGACGTCCACCGGTGTGATGGTCGAGGCCCGGGCGCGGCTGGCGCGCAGGGTGGAGTCGTTCGACCTGCTGCGCCCGCCGCGACTGATGCTCACGACGAGCTCCGAGCGCCCCGGCCGGCGTTCCGGCCACGGGCTCGTCGCCCCACCGGTGTCGCCCTCGCCTTCGTCGGTGTCGCCCTCGCTTTCGTCGGTGTCGACGTCAACCTCGCCGGTTTCCGTGTCGTCGCTGCCAACGTCGAACTCCCCGGTGTCGACCGAGCCCGAGCCCGCCTCCGCCGCGGCCCGGACCGTGCCCGGGGCCTGGCGTGCGTCGCCGGCCGCCGCGGCACCGGGCACGAAGCGCGAGATCGGTACCGCCCGCTCGGGGACGCCCGGGGGCCGGCGATGACCCGCGGCGGCGTTCCGGCCCGGCACGCGGCTCCGTCGGCCGGCGCCGGCTCACCCGCGCCGACGCGCGCCTTCATCCCGGTGGTGGACCGTTGTAACCAGGTCCTCCTGGTGCTGGTCGGCCTGGTGCTGGTGAGCGGTGGAGTGCTGGTCCTGCTGGCCGGATCGGGTCTGTTCGGCCCGGCGCTCGCCGATCAGCCCGTGCTCGGGGGGGATGTCCGCTCCTTCGCGGCGCGGCACGGGTGGTTCTGGCCGGTCGTGGGCACGGCCGCCGGCGTGGTGGCCCTGTGCGCCGTCGGATGGCTGGTCGCCCAGGCCCGGACGAGCCGGCTCCGTGGTCTCTATGTGACTGACGACGAGGTCGGCGGGGTTCACCTCGACACCGCCGCGCTCGCGGACGCCGTCGCGGCGGACCTGGTCGCGAACCCCGTGGTGCACGCGGTGCGGGTGGTCGTGCGCGGGCGGCCGCGCCGGCCGGTGCTCCAGCTGGCCGTCGAGGCGGATGCCGGGGCGGACATCCGCGCCGTCCGTTCCGACGTCGAGGAGCGGGTGCTGCCACGGGCGCGCCGCGCGGTGGGACGCCCGGATCTCGGCGCCGAGATCGATCTCGCGGTACACGCCGGCCCGCCGGCCAGGGTGCGCTGACGCCATCCAGGCGCCATCCAGGCGCCATTCAGGGTGAGTCGGCGGGCGCACCGCGCCGGGGAGTTTGCGCGCTTTCGCGAGCCGGGCGGGGGGAGCCGCGGCAGCGAGGTCGGGGCGACACGACACCTCCCGGGTGTTGACAGCGAAGCTTCCGGTACTGTTGAGGACCGCGTCCATGATGGCGCGGCCCCGCCGTCCGGCGCTGAGCCACCTTTCGCCGCTGAGTCACCATCTCCTGGTGATCGGCGGTCGGTGACCGCCAGGCGCCGAGTTCACATTGCTGAAAGGATGAGCGCCCCCATGTCCGAGGTCCGCATCGCCGCGGAGCCGCGCACCGAGTTCGGGAAGGGCGGGGCTCGTCGCACCCGCCGGGCCGGCAAGGTCCCGGCTGTTCTCTACGGTCACGGCCAGCCGCCGCGCCACATCGCGCTGCCCGCTCACGATCTGCTGCACGCGTTCAAGACCGACGCCGGCACCAACGTCCTGCTGACGCTGGAGCTGTCGGGCCAGACGGAGCTGGCGCTGCCCAAGGAGGTCCAGCGCCACCCGATCCGCGGCAGCTATGAGCACGTCGACCTGGTCCTGGTCAACCGGGGCGAGCACGTCTCGGTCGAGGTCGCGCTCGTCCTCATCGGTGAGGCCGACCCCGACACTCTGGTCGACCAGCAGGTCACGGCGCTGTCGGTGAAGGCCGACGCGGCGTCGCTGCCGGACCGGATCGAGGTCGACATCACCGGCCTCGAGGCGGGTCACGGCATCACGGCCGCCCAGCTGGAGCTGCCGCAGGGTGTCGAGCTCGAGGCCGACGGGGAGCTCGTCGTCGTCCAGGGCCTGGCCAAGCGCACGGTCGCCCAGATGGAAGCCGATCTCGGTGAGACCGCCGAGGGCACTGAGGGCACGGCCGCCGCCCCGGCTGCCTCGGCCTGATCTGTTCCGGCGAACGGATGGAAGCCCCTGCCGATGACGGGCCCTGGCTCGTCGTCGGCCTAGGCAACCCGGGCGCGAGCTATGCCGGGAACCGGCACAACGTCGGTTTCATGGTGGTGGACCTGTTGGCCGAGCGCACCGGCGCCCGGCTGCGGTCCCACCGCTCGCGGGCCGAGATCGACCAGGTGCGGATCGCCGGGCGCTCGGTCGTTCTCGCCAGGCCGCGGACGTTCATGAACGTCTCGGGGCCGCCGGTGGCCGCCGTCCGGGCGTTCTACAAGATCGACCTCTCCCGGGTGATCGTCGTCCACGACGAGCTGGACATCCCGTTCGACGCCATCCGGCTCAAGCGCGGCGGCGGGGACAACGGGCACAACGGGCTGCGCTCGATCACCTCGTCGCTGGGCTCGCGTGACTACCTGCGGGTCCGGGTCGGCATCGGCCGGCCACCCGGGCGGATGGATCCGGCGGATTTCGTCCTGCGCGACTTCAGCCCGGTCGAGCGCAAGGCGCTCCCGCTGATCGTCGACAACGCGGCGGACGCCGTCGAGTCGCTGCTCCAGGAAGAGCTCGCGGCCGTGCAGAACCGCTTCCACGCCGGTTGACGCGCACCCGCGAGGGAACACACCGCCACCGTGTTCGCCCGCGGGTGCGCGAGCCTGCTGGTGCAGGCGGTATCGGTGATGTTCCGCTGTGCGGATCCGGGTAGGTTGGGCCGCCATGTGGCCGGTAACCGAGAGGAGCGTGCGATGCTCGCGCTGACGCCGGGCCGCCCGGTCGAGGGCAGCGCCTACACGGTGGTGGCCCTCGGCGCGCACGCGGACGACGTGGAGATCGGCGCCGGCGGCACGATCTCGCAGATGATCGCCGCCCATCCGGACACTGTGGTCCACTGGGTGGTCTTCTCCGGCAGCGGTGAGCGGGGTTCCGAGGCGGAGGCGAGCGCGCGCGAGCTGCTCGGCTCGTCCCTGGGCTCCCTGCACCTGCACGAGGTGCGGGACGGCTTCCTCCCCCGGGAGTGGAGCGGGGTCAAGGAGATGCTGCTGCAGATCTCCCGGCAGGTGACCCCGGACATCGTCTTCGCGCCCTCGCTCGGTGACGCCCATCAGGACCATCGCATGCTGGCCGAACTGGCCTGGCAGGCCTTCCGCGGCGCGCTGATCCTCGGCTACGAGATCCCCAAGTGGGAGAGCGACCGCGGCGCCCCGAGCCTCTACGTACCGGTGCCCGAGGACGTGGTGGCGGCCAAGGTGGAGCATCTCCAGCGGCACTTCAGCAGCCAGCACGACCGGATCTGGTTCGACGAGGAGACGTTCCGCGCGACGATGCGGCTGCGCGGCGTCGAGTGCGGCAGCCGCTACGCCGAGGCGTTCGACGCCCGCAAGCTGACACTCGCCTGGTGACCTGACCGGGTCACCGGGTCACCCCCGGTGACCGGGGGGCGGTGCGGGGCCCCGTCGGGTGACCCCGGCGCCAGCCCCGCCAGCCCCGTCTCAAGCGGTCTGAGCTGCGGTCTCCTCGGTGCGCCCGGCCAGCATGCCCCGGACCCGGTCGATGAGCGTCGCGTGATCGAGCTCGCGCAGGACGAACTCGCGCCCGGCCGTCCCGACCTCGGCGGCGAGCCAGGGGTTGTCCAGCAGCCCGCAGACGGCGTCCGCGAACGCGCCCGGATCGTCGGCGACCAGCAGATGCTCGCCCGGGCGCCAGCCCAGGCCGCGGCTGCCGGTCGGGGTGCTGACGACAGGCGTCCCGGCGGACATCGCCTCGATCGCCTTGATGTTGACCCCGGACCCGGAGCGCATCGGGTTCACCGACACGGTCGCCCCGGCCACGTAGCCGAGCACGCTCGGCACGTCGGTGTGCAGCTCGACGCTGTCGAAGCCGGCCAGCCACTCGGCCAGGCCGTCCTCCGGACGGCGGCCGACGACCTGCAGGACGGCCGCGGGGTGGCGCACCCGGATCGTGGGCCAGCAGCCGCCCAGGAACCAGCGCAGCGCCTCGATGTTGGTGGGCGTGTCCAGCGAGCCGACGAAGACCAGGCGCTCGCCGGCCCGCTCCGTGTCCGCGACGCCGCCGGCCGCGCGGGCCTCGGCGACCGTGCTGGCGGGCAGGAACGGCGGTAGGTGGAACGTCGGGACGCTCGCCCGCCCGCGGCGCCACTCGTGGTCCTCCACGGAGATGTCCGCGATGGCGTTCACCAGCGGTGAGTGGTGCATGGCCTGCTCGGCGAGCCGCAGGCGGTGGTACTCGAGCTCGTAGGCGACCGCGCGGGGGCCCGTGGAGTTCCGGGCCAGGACGCGGAAGAACTCCGAGTCGATGTTGTGCGCCCGCACCAGGTGGGGAAGCCGCCAGATCCGCGAGATCTCCTCGCCGAGATGCGACGTCCGGCAGCTGTAGCTGATGACGGAGTCGGCGCGCGGCGGGGTGTTCTCCAGCGCCCGGCGCAGCGGGCCGACCGGGCGGGACGCGTGCGTGAACGGCCGCGGCGAGAGGTGCGCCAGCGGGCTGTCGTCCCGGGGTAGGCGGATGACCGCCGCGCCGGGGACGGCGTCCTCGTAGGCCGCGATGTCCAGGTCGGTGCGGGACGGCACCAGGACCTGCATCCGGATACCGGCCGCCGAGGCCGCCGTGAGGAAGCTGAAGGTCTCCACCCGCCCGCCGGCATCCGCGGGGAGGAAGGGCTCCTCGACGACGACGATCCAGCGCTCGGAGTCGCTCATCCGAGTAACTGTAGTCCCGGGGCCCGAGACCGCCCGGCAGGGGAGCGGCAGGGACACCGGCGGGCATGCCGGGACAGCGGGTCCGGGCGGGCAGGGACGGGTTCCGCCCGGCCCGCGTCGGTGATCGCCCCGGTAAGGTGCCGGGTAGCCCATTCCGTCACCTGGTAGAGGCACCGCTACGGTTGTCGCATGACAGGAGCTCGTGCATTCGGGAAGGGCACCGCGATCGCGGTTCTCGGCGCGACCGCCGTGTACGGCCATGTTCTGTATCCCGCTTACATCGGGTACCGCAGTCGTGGGCTTGCGCCGTCGGTCCCCGCCGAGCCGGACGTGTGGCCGGGCCTCAGCGTCGTGGTCTCCGCCTACCGCGAGTCGGCGGTCATCGGCACCAAGCTCGACGAGCTGGCCGGTACGGACTACCCCGGCCCGATGGAGATCATCGTCGTCGCCGACGACGCGGAGACGGCCACGGCCGCCCGCCGTCCCGGCGTCCGGGTCCTGTCGTCCGGGGAGCGGCTCGGCAAGGCCCGCGCGGTCAACCGCGGTGTCGCCGCGGCCAGCCACGACGTCGTGGTCCTCACCGACGCCAACGCGGTGCTGGCCCCGCACTCGCTGCGCGCCGCGGCGCGCCACTTCACCGACGAGTCCGTCGGCGCCGTCGCCGGCGAGAAGCAGGTCGACGACCCGGCCGGCGCCCAGGGCTTCTACTGGACGTTCGAGTCCTGGCTCAAGCAGCGCGAGTCCGCGACCGGCGCCACCATCGGCGTGGTCGGCGAGATGCTGGCGTTCCGCCGCAAGGCGTTCCGGCCGCTGCCGAAGGACACCGCGGTGGACGACGCCTGGCTGGCGCTCGACATCCTCGAAAGTGGCCTGCGGGTGGTCTATGAGCCCGAGGCCTACTCGATCGAGACCTCCGCGCCGGACTACGCCGCCGAGTGGGAGCGCCGCACCCGCATCGTCGCCGGCAACCTCGACATGCTCTGGCGGCGCCGCGCCGCGCTCGTGCCCGGCGCGCTGCCGGTCACCTCGCAGCTGTGGGGGCACCGGCTCGTCCGGTCCTCGTTCGGCCCGCTGGCCCACGTCGCGCTGGTGGCGATCAGCGTCCCGGCGGCCCGCAACAGCTGGGGCGCCCGGCTGTTCCTGCTCGGCAACGCCGCCGGTGCGGCCAGCGCCGGCGTCCTGATGCGGGGCGGGACCCCGCCCGGGCCGAGCCGCCTGGTGGCCCAGGTCTTCTTCCTGCAGGCCGTCGCGCTCGGCGGCGTCCGCCGCTTCCTGGCCCGTGACCGGCCGGCGATCTGGCCGAAGCCGGACCGGCAGCCCGTGCCGGCGCAGCCGGCGGCGTCCGAAGCCGACATCGACCCCGCCAGCGCGTCCGGGGCCGGTGCCTCCGTGTCCGTTGTGTGACTGTCGTCCGTCGTGAGCTGACCGTTCCGAGCGGCGAGCTGAGAGGAACAGACCCGTGCCGGACATCGCACCCGACTCGGTTGCCGACCAGGCGACACCTGCTGGCTCCACCCTGGAGACACCAGCTCCGGACGGCCCCGCCAGGGTGCCAGCCGTGCCCGCCGTGCGGCCGGCCGTGGACGGCTGGTCGTTCGAGCTCCAGCTCGTGAGCTTCCACAGCCGTGACCAGCTCGAGCAGATGTTCGCGACGCTGCCGATCGACATGCCCGTCGTCGTCGTCGACAACGCCAGTGGCGTCGACCGGGTGGACGAGCTCCTCGCCGACCGGCCGAACGGCCGCTACATCGATTCCGGTGGCGGCAAGGGCTTCGCGAAGGCGGCCAACATGGGCATCCGCTCGTCCGCGTACGACTACGTGGTGCTGGGCAACCCGGACAGCCGGCCGACCGTCGAGGTCATCAGGACGCTCGTCGCCGACCTCGAGGGCGACCCCGGCCTGGTCGTGAGCGCGGCGACCATGAAGGGGCAGGACGACAAGCCCGAGCTCGGCAACGGCGGCTGGGAGCCGACCCCCCGTCGGGTGCTCATGCACGTCCTGGGAGCCCACAAGATCGCCCCGTCGTCGGCGCTGTTCGCCCGTCCGACGCCGAACCGGCCGATGAGCCCCGAGTGGCTGACCGGGGCCTGCATGGCCGTCCGCCGGCAGTCGTTCCTCGAGCTCGGCGGCTTCGACGAGACGTTCTACGTCTACAACGAGGACATGGCGCTGGGCCGGGCGATCCGCGAGGCGGGGATGCGCCAGCAGCTGCGCACCGACCTGCTCGTCCCGCACGGCGCCGGCGGCTCCGGGGCCGGCAAGACGTGGATGCTGCAGATGCGCGGCGCCTCGATGGTCCGCTACCTGCGCAAGCACAACGCCCCGGCGCGGGTGAACGTGATGCGCTCGATGCTCGTCGCCGGCTACGCGGGCCGCACGGTGCTCTCCCGGGTGCGGGGCCGCAGGGCCACGGCCGACGAGCACGCCGCCTACATCAAGGGCCTGCTGGTCGGCCCCCCGCCGCGCTGACACCAGGGCACTGCTGACACTGACGCCTCGGACGTCCCGAGCGTCAGTGCGGTGTCCGCCACCCGCGGGTGTCGACGGGAACGCCCCCACCGGGGGTGCGCGGGCCTCCCGCCGCCGGCCCGGCCGGGTGCGGTGGGGCCGGCGGGTGTGGCGGGGCAGGCTGCCCCGCCCTGTCGGGTGGTACGGCACGGGCCGGTGGAGCCGCCCAGCCGGGCTGCGTCGCCCAACCGGGCGGGGGGGCCTCCGGCGGGACGGCCGCCGTCACGGGCGGGCCACCGCCCGGCCCCGTGACCCCGGCCGTGGCCCGGCGGCGGCCCAGCGCCGTGGCGAACCGGGCGCCGGCCAGCACGTACGCCAGCGCCCCGAGCAGAACACCCGCCGACGCCGCGAGGCCGAGCCCGGCGATCCAGGTCAGCGCGGACGGGCCGTCCCCACCCTCGTCGGGGCTGGCCGCGGCGACGGGGGGAGTGGCGGCCGCGGGCAGCGGCGGTGTCGGCAGGGCCGGGATGGCCCCGTCGGGGGTGGCGCCGCCCCCGGCCCCGCTGCCGCCGTCCGCGCTGCTGCCGGTGCGTGGGATCGGGGCGGTGAGCAGTGGGTTCCCGTCCACGAGGGGGAGCTCGGCGGTCAGCGCGGCCACCGGCTCGACCAGCCCGAAGCCATACTGGCTGTCGCGCCCCACCGGGCCCATGTCGAGCGCGGTGCGGATCAGGCGGTTGATGACGTTGGGTGCGTCCAGGCCGGGCTTCGCGGCGCGGACGAGCGCGGCCACCCCGGCGACGATCGCCGCCGAGTTGCTGGTGCCGCCTCCGGTGTCCAGGCCGTCGGGCGACACCCTGGTCGGCACCGGAGCCCGGATGCCCGGTCCGGGCGCGGCCAGGACGGCCTCCGGCCCCTGTACCGAGCCGCCCCAGAACATCCCGCGGTAGTCCGATCCGGTCACGGCGATCACGCCCGGGATGTTCGCCGGGGAGTTCACCTCGGTGTCGCCCGGCTCGGTGTTGCCGGCCGAGGCCACGACGACCACGTCGTGCGCGAGCGCGTAGCGGACGGCGCTCTCCTCCGCGCTCGTCGCCCGCCCCACCGAGCCGAGGGACATGCTGATCACGCCCGCCCCCCGGTCGACGGCGATCCGCACCGAACGGGCGACCTCCTCGGAGTCGGCCTCCTCGCCGGTGGAGATCGGCAGGATCTTCGCCTCGGGCGCGACCCCCCACACAGCCGGGTCACCGACGTCACCGCGGGCGGCGACCAGCCCGGCCATGGCCGTGCCGTGGCCGTCGGGGTCGTCGTCGCGCAGCCCGTCGAGAGCGGCGTCCGCACCGACCCCGGCGCCGGAGAGGAGCTGCCCGCGCAGCTTCGGATGGGTGGCGTCCACCCCGCCGTCGATGATCGCCACGATGACGCCCCTGCCGCGGCTCACCCGGTGGGCCTCGGCGAGCCGGAGGCTCTCGTGGTACCACTGCTCGTTGGTGGACGAGAACCCGCTGGACGGCAGCCCGCCCGACGGGGAGCGGCCCGGCGCCGCGGCCGTCGGCGCGGGGGCGGCCCGAGGGGCCGGCCGGGCGCTCGCATCCGGGACAGCCTGCTGGGGCGTCGCGGCGGTCGCTGTGCCGGCCGTGGCGACGGCCGCGGCGCCGGGCAGCAGCACCGCCGTCAGCACCGCCGTCAGCACCCCGCCGGCGACTCCGGCGGCCGGGCGCCGCCCGGCCCGGGCCCCGCTGGCGCCGCCTCGGTGACCCATCACTACGTGACCTGCCTTCGGACGCTCCGCGCGGCGCGGACCGGGGGATGCGCATCACGACACGAACACGCACACACCGTGCCCGGAGGCGAGCTTTCCACATCCTCGGTGTTGTGCGGTCGTTTGTCTGCGAGTCGACAGGCAGTCGGTTCACCAAGACACACGTCGGCTACATGACGTGATGTGGGTCATATCCGTACGGGGGAGGGTGGGCGGTGCGGGTCAGCTGGCCGGGATGTCCCGGCGCCGCAGACCGGCGAGACCAGCCGCGGCGAGCGCGGCGGCGAGGAGTGTGAGCACGGCCAGCGCCACGGCGGACACCGACCCGCCCGATGCGCCCGTGGTGTGCGTGAACGGTGAGACATCCAGCAGCCAGTGGCTGGCGCCCGCGCCGGCGCCGACCAGACCGAGCAGCACGCAGGCGGACAGCGCGGCCCAGCTCATCGCGCACAGCCGGGGCAGCAGGCCGAACAGCGTCACCGCGATCGCCGCCAGCACGGCGACCGCGGGCAGCTGCCCGGCCGCGAGACGCACGGCATGCGGGAGCTCGCGCCCGACGTCGCCGCTGCTCAGCCCGTAGACCAGCCCGGTGACGGCGCCGGCCGTGAGTAGCGCGATGCCAGGGCCGAGAGCGGCGATGAGCAGATGGCCCGCCGCCCACCGCAGCCGCCCGACGGCCGTCGCCAGGATCGGCTCCGCCCGCCCGCCGGTCTCCTCCACGCGCAGCCGCAGGACGGCCTGGATCGCGTACCCCGCCGCGAGCATTGCCATGATCGACATGACGGATGCCAGGTAGGCGTCGACGATCGCGCTCCGGCCGCCCAGCCGGGTGAACACGTCCCGCAGCGTCGGGTTGTCCCCCACGAGATCCCCGACGCCGTTCGCGACCCCGCCGAACACCGCGCCGAGCAGGGCGAACCCGGCGATCCAGGCCGAGAACAGGCCCCGGTGCAGCCGCCAGGCCACTGCCAGCGGTGACCGCAGCGCGGGCGTCGCGCCGGCCCGGCCCGGGCGGTCCGGCAGCAGGCCGGCCCCGAGGTCGCGCCGGGCGGACAACCCGACGGCCACCCCGACGAGCACGGCGACCACGGTCGCGACGGGTGCGAGCAGCCACCAGCGCTGCGCGCCGTAGGGGTGGATCCGCTGGACGAGGCCGATGGGCGACAGCCAGGACAGCCAGGCCCATCCCGGGGAGTCGCCGCGATCGCCGGCGATCCGTGCCGCGTAGGCCGCGCCGAGGACGGCGGCCCCGATCCCGCGCGCGCCGCCGGCCCCCGTGATGACCTGCGCGGCCACCGCGCCGACCGCCGCGAAGACCCAGCCGGCGGCGGCGAGCTGCATGCCGAGTGCCAACGATCCGGCCGCGGGCAGGTCCTTTCCGATCAGGGTGATCGTCACGACCAGGGCGACGGCGAGATCGGCGGCGCAGGTCACGGCCAGGGCGGCCGCGAGGCCGGCGTGCCGGCCGACCACGGTCGCGCCCACCAGCTCCCGCCGCCCGGCCTCCTCCTCGGCCCGGGTGTGCCGGATGACGACGAGCAGGCTGATCAGGCCGACGACGACGGGCAGGAACCCGGCCCGCCAGGTGATCAGCTCGCCGAGGCTGGAACCGCGCAGGGGCCCGTAGAGGGCGGTGAAGGTCCCGTCGCGCGCGCTGGTCGCGAAGAACTCCTGCCGCTCGGTGGCCGTCGGGTACAGGTCCGCGAAGGAGACCGCCAGGACGACCGGGAGGAGGCCCAGGACGGCCACCCACACGGGAATGAGCGCCCGGTCCCGGCGCAGCGCCAGCCGGGCCAGTGCTCCGGTGCCCGTCAGGCCGTTCACCGCTCCGCCTCCGCGCGGCCGGGGCGCGTGCCGGCCCGGCCGTAGTGGCGCAGGAACAGCTCCTCGAGGGTGGGTGGCTGGCTCACGAGGCTGCGCACCCCGGCGGTGGTGAGCCGCAGCAGCGCGGCGTTGAGAGCGTCACCGTCGGCCTCGAAGCTGACCCTGGTGCCGGCCACGTCCAGCCCGTGCACCCCGGGCAGGTCCACGAGCCCGCTCGCCGGGGTGACGAGCTCGGCCCGGACGGATGTCCGGGTCAGGTGCCGCAGGTCCGCGAGGGTGCCGGTCTCGACGGTCCGGCCGTCCCGGATGATCGTGACGCGGTCGCAGAGCGCCTCGACCTCGGCGAGGATGTGGCTCGACAGCAGCACCGTGCGTCCGCCCGCGCGCTGCTCGGCCCGGACGACCTCGCGGAACACCTCCTCCATCAGTGGGTCGAGGCCCGAGGTCGGCTCGTCCAGCAGCAGCAGCTCGACGTCCGAGGCGAACGCGGCGACGAGCGCCACCTTCTGCCGGTTGCCCTTCGAGTAGGAGCGGCCCTTCTTGCGCGGATCGAGGTCGAAGCGCTCGAGCAGGTCCGCCCGACGCCGCGGGTCGAGGCCGCCCCGAAGGCGCCCGAGCAGGTCGATCGCCTCCCCACCGGAGAGGTTCGGCCAGAGCGTGACGTCGCCGGGTACGTAGGCCAGCCGGCGGTGCAGCGTGGTCGCCTCCCGCCAGGCGTCGCCGCCGAGCAGCGTGGCTGTGCCGGCGTCGGCACGGGTGAGGCCGAGCAGGACCCGCAGAGCCGTGCTCTTGCCCGCGCCGTTCGGTCCGAGGAAACCGTGTACCTCACCGGTGCGCACGGTCAGGTCGAGGCCGTCCAGGGCCCGGGTGGACCCGAAGGTCTTGACCAGCCCTCGCGCGTGGATCGCCTCGTTCATGACCGCCGCCGCTCGGGCCCGGCCGTGGCCGTGGCCGTGGCCGGGCCCGGAGCCGTGGCCGGGCCCGGAGCAGGGAAGTGGGCCAGGACCTGGTCGTAGGCGGCGCGTGCCTGCTCCGCCTGCTCGGGGCTGATCACGGCGCGCGAGTAGATGTCGACGAGCGCCCGGCCCAGCCGGACCTGACCGCCGGCGGACAGGATGTCGGTTCCCAGCGCCCGGGAGACGTGCCCGTGCAGGGCGAGCAGGCCGGCCTGCATCGCGACCAGTGTGGCGGCGAACGCACGTGGGTCGTCCGACCCGGCCAGGTGTTCTTCCGAGACCCACTTCTCCGCGACGGCGACCATGCGGTCGAACAGCGCGGCGGCGGCCGCGGAGCCGTCGATCAGCGACCGCGCCACATAGCGCTGCATCAGCAGCACCGTGGGATGGACGGCGACCAGGAAGGCCGGGTCGGCCAGCCGGCCGCCCAGGAGCGCCTGCTCCTTGATGGTCACCAACTGGTCCAGCGCGTACGTGTCGCAGGCGTCGCGCAGCGCCTCCTTCGACCCGAAGTGATGGCGGACCAGCCCCGACGACACTCCGGCCGCCTCGGCGACCCCGCGGACCGTCGTGGCCTCGAAGCCCTGGTCGGCGAACATGCGCAGGGCCGCGTCGCGGATGCGCGCCTTCGCCGTCAGATCCTCGGGCGGCGGACCGGCCCGGCCGTGAACACCGCCCACCCACTCATCCGTCATCTCGCGTCGCCCGTCATCTCGCTCCTCCTGTGGTCCGAACCGATCGGCTACACAAGACGGCGGTATCCTACACGCTTGTGTAGGTCGCGTCCGGTATGCGCAGAGTGTTCGTCGTCAGACGGACAGGAGCACAGTGGGGCGTCACTGGCGGGCACCTCCGGCCCTCTCGGTACCTTCTGTGGTCGGAGCGCAGGGCCGTCGTCGAACCCCGCGTGCCCTCGTCGAGATCGGGAGGACTCTCGGATGAAGGTGCTCGTCACCGGCACGGAGGGCTACCTGGGCTGCCTGCTTGCCCCGGAGCTGCTGCGCGACGGCCACGAGGTGGTCGGGGTGGACACCGGCTACTACAAGTACGGCTGGCTCTACCGCGGTACCGACCGCGTCCCGTACACGATCGACAAGGACCTGCGCGACCTCACCGTCGAGGACTTCGCGGGCGTCGACGCGGTCGTGCACATGGCGGAGCTGTCGAACGACCCGCTGGGCGCGCTGGCGCCCGACGTGACCTACAAGGTGAACCATCAGGGGTCCGTGCGGCTCGCGAAGCTGGCGAAGCAGGCCGGCGTCCAGCGGTTCGTCTACATGTCGTCGTGCAGCGTCTACGGCGTCGCGACCGGGTCGGACGTCACGGAGACCTCGCCGGTCAACCCGCAGACGCCGTACGCCGAGTGCAAGGTCTACGTCGAGCGGGACGTCGCGCCGCTGGCGGACGACACCTTCTCGCCGACGTTCCTGCGCAACGCCACCGCGTACGGCGCCTCGCCGCGGATGCGGTTCGACATCGTGCTGAACAACCTGGCCGGGGTCGCCTGGACCACGAACGAGATCGCGATGACCTCGGACGGCACCCCGTGGCGCCCGCTGGTGCACGGCCTGGACATCGCCAAGGCGATCCGGTGCGTGCTCGCCGCGCCGCGCGACGCCGTCCACAACGAGATCTTCAACGTGGGTGACAGCGCGCAGAACTACCAGGTGAAGGAGATCGCGGACGCGGTCGCCACCGTCTTCACCGGCTGCAAGCTGAGCTTCGGCGACAACGGCGGGGACAACCGCAGCTACCGGGTGTCGTTCGACAAGATCGCCTCCCAGCTCCCGGGCTTCTCCTGCGACTGGGACGCGCACAAGGGAGCCGAGCAGCTCCACGAGGTGTTCAGCCGCATCCAGCTCGACACCGAGACGTTCACCGGCCGCGGGCACACCCGGCTCAAGCAGCTGCAGTACCTGATCGGCACCGGCCAGGTAGACGCCGAGCTGTTCTGGACCGCCCGGTGAAGCTCACGCCCACCGCCGTCGACGGCGTGACGATCGTCGACGTCGAGGCGTTCTCGGACGACCGCGGCCTGTTCGCGCGCACCTTCTGCCAGGAGGAGTTCGCCGCCGCCGGGCTGGAGGTCGCCGTCGCGCAGTGCAGCGTCGCCTACAACCGCCGTGCCGGGACGATCCGCGGCCTGCACTGGGCCGGCGAGCCGGTGCGCGAGACCAAGCTGGTCCGCTGCACCCGCGGCGCCCTGCTGGACGTCATCGTCGACTCGCGGCCCGGCTCGGCGACCTACCTGGAGCACGTGGCCGTGGAGCTGACCGCGGACAACCACCGGGCGTTGTTCATCGCCGCCGGGCTCGCGCACGGCTACCAGACCCTGGTGGACGACACCGAGGCCACATACCAGATGAACGTCCCGTTCACTCCGGGGCATGATCGTGGTCTCCGTTTTGACGACCCCCGGCTCGGGATCGCCTGGCCGCTGCCCGTCTCGGTGATCTCGGAGAAGGACCGCGGCTGGCCGCTGCTGCCCGCCGGCGCCCCGGGTGACGAGCTCATCCAGCTCGGCCAGACCTGAACGGGGGGATCCGGTTTGCCGGATCCGCGTCCCGGGCCCGTCGGCAACGGCCATGCCCACTGGGCAGGCCGGTTTCCCGGGGTGGGGATGCCCGGCGTGCTTGCGTCAGGTCAACTCCGTGCGTGTGTGACACTCACGTCACCGTGATGTGCGCCTGTCGGGGTGGCATCCCGGGCACGAGGCGGGAAGCGTGGAGGAGGCGACGAAAGCGGCCGAATCCAGCACCTGGCGTGTTTGTTCGCAACGCTGAGTAATGTGGGGGTGGTTCGGGACGGCCGGACGGGTACGAGCGGACCACCTGGAAATCGATCTGTTCGCACGCCCGTCATGGTGATCTGGTCGGACGCGGTCGTCGGTGGGTCGGTGGTCCGTGACCGGTCGACCGGAGGCGGCTGACGGCCGTCACGCCGACATCGTCATCATCTCGACCGAGGCCACATTAGATCCGATCCGGCCGCAGCCCGAACTGTTGTCAGCCGAAGTACAGCCAGCTGAAGTGCCGCCAGCTGAAGTGCAGCCAGCCGAACCGCCGCTCACCGGTCACCGCGCGCCGGTCACCTCGAACAGGGGAACGCATGTCATCCGGAACCTCAGCAGAAGGAAGCCCGGCCGCGGGAGGCGTCGCCGCCCCGGTCACCGCCTGCCGATCGTGTGACGGGCCCGCCCCGCGTGTCTTCCTGTCGCTGGGTGACACCCCTGTCGCGAACCGGCTCGTGAAGGCGGACGCCCTCGACGCCGTGGACCCGGCCTTCCCGCTGGAGGTCGGCTTCTGCGAGCAGTGCGCGCTCGTCCAGCTGACCCACGTGCTCCCCGCCGACGAGATCTTCGACGCCGACTACCCGTACTTCTCGTCGTTCTCCGACATGCTCGTCCGGCACTCCGAGAAGCACGTGATCGACCTGATCGCGAGCCGCAACCTCGGCCCGGAGAGCCTGGTCGTCGAGGTCGCCAGCAACGACGGCTACCTGCTCAAGGCGTTCGTCGAACGCGGCATACCGGTGCTGGGCATCGAGCCGACCCCCGGCCCGGCCGCCGCCGCGCGCAAGGCGGGCGTGCCCACCCGCGAGGAGTTCTTCGGGGCCGACCTCGCCCGTACGCTCGTCGCCGAGGGCCTGCGGGCGGACGTCATCATCGCCAACAACGTGATGGCGCACGTCCCCGACCTCAACAGCTTCGTCGAGGGCTTCTCGATCCTGCTCGCCGACGACGGGATCGTCGACGTCGAGAACCCCGGGGTCGGCGCGCTGCTGGCGCACAACGAGTTCGACACCGTCTACCACGAGCACTTCTGCTACTTCTCCACGATCGCGGTGGACGCCCTCATGCGCCGCCACGACCTGCAGCTCGTCGGCGTCGAGGAGTTCGCGGACCTGCACGGCGGGACGCTGCGCTGGCGGATGCAGCACCAGGGCGCCGCCGAGCCGACCGGGTCGGTGAAGGCCGTCCTGGACGCGGAGCGCGCCGCCGGCCTCGGGACGTTCGAGCGCTACGGCAGCTTCGGCGACGACGTCCGCGTGCTGCAGGGCGAGCTGACCGAGCTGCTGCGCTCGCTGAAGGCCGAGGGGAAGTCCATCGCGGCCTACGGCGCGGCGGCCAAGGGCGCCACCCTGCTGAACTCGACCGGCATCGACCACACGCTGATCGACTTCGTCGTCGACCGGAACGTGCACAAGCAGGGCAAGTACATCCCGGGCGCGCGGATCCCGATCCTCGACCCGGCCGTGCTGCTTGAGCGCCAGCCCGACTACCTGCTGCTGCTCGCGTGGAACGTGAAGAAGGAGATCATGGCCCAGCAGGAGGAGTACGCCTCTCGGGGCGGCCGCTTCGTCGTACCCGTGCCCCGTCCGGTCGTGCTCTAGGAGAGCCCAACCCAACGAAGCGATGACATCAGCGTCGGCAGCCCCCCGGCTGCGCCCAGCACCCCGCGGCCCGGACATCCTCGACGTCCCGGGCGGGACGGGGTGTCGGGCGTGACCGATCTCGGTATGGAGCCGAGGGCAGCCGGCGCGGACGACGCGGACCTCCCGCCCGAGCCGCCCGCCGGCGACGCCGACACCACGCAGTACGTGCCGCGCGCCCCGCGTCAGCCGCGCACCGGGCCGACCGGCCGGAACGACGAGCCCCAGCCCCGGCCTGGCGCGACCGATCCCCGGCAGCAGGAGGTCCACGTCGACACTCCGCTGCCGCGGATCGTCCTGCCGGGCACGCCCGATCCGCGGGGCGCCACCGATCCCCGCGGTGGTGCTGACCAGTGGGGTGGTGCTGACGGGCGGACTGGAACTGATCCGCGCGGGGGGCCGGAGCAGCATCGGCCGGTTCCCGAGCCGTTCGTGGTGGAGGGCCGATCCGGCTACCGGGACGGCCGCACCCCACCCCCCGGTCGCACTCCGCTCCCGGGATACCGGCCCGAGGCTGGTCACACTCCGCCCCCGGGTCGCACTCCGCCTCCAGGGCACACTCCGCCTCCAGGCCGGACGCCGCTCCCGGACCGTCGGCAGGAGCCGGGCCATCGGGCGGAAGCGGGCTACCGGCCGGAGGTGGGCCGTACTCCGCCCCCGGGCCGCACGCCAGCCCCGGGGCGTCCCGAGCCGTACGGGCGTACCCCATCCTCTGGCGCGACACCGTGGCCAGGCCATGCCGCGCCACCCGCGCACACCCCGCCGCCGGGACGTACTCCGCCGCCGGGCGGCGCCGCGCCGTTCGAGCGGGCTCCGGCCCCGGGGAACACCCCACCGGCCGGGCAGGCGCCTCCCGGTCACACACCGGCAGGGCACGTGCCTTCCGGCTACACGTCTCCCGGGCAGGCGCCGCCGCCCGGGCGCACGCCGTCCGGGCGCACGCCGTCCGGGCGCACGCCGCCGCCCGGCTACACCCCCCGCCCGGGCGGTACGCCCCTGCCGGGCGTCCGGCCGCCGGACGGGACGCCGCCGAACCAGGGCGCGGCGCGTGCGCTGACGCCGCCGCCGGGCTGGACCCCCATGCCCCGGCATTCCACCGGCAACACGCCCGCCCCCGGCGGCACCCCGACCGACCCTGCTGCCCGGCACGACCAGCCGGGACAGGGCGAGCGGGGCGCCGCGCAACGGGCGGGCGGGGCGCCCCCGTCCGGCGGATGGGTTCCGCCCGAGACCACCGTCCGCATGGGTACCACCGGGCCGCAGGCACCGCCTCCGCCGGGAGGCGTGGCCCGTCAGCCCACGCCGAGGCCCGCTCCGCCGAGCGGCTTCACGGTGGGCACGCCACTGCCGGGGCGCCCGGCCGGCACCCCGCCGCCCGGCGCCGGGCCGGCGCAGACCCCACCACCGCAGACGTCACCACCGCGGACCTCGCCACCCGTCCCGTCGCCCGGCCTGCCGCCGGCGGGCCGGCGGGGCGATGACTTCATGCGGGTCGACGTCGCCGGCCCGAGTGCCGCCGCACCCCCGCCGGCGACCCAGCTCCCATCCACACCGCCCTCAGCCACCCAGGCCCCGACCGCCCACTCGTCTGGCGCCCACTCGTCTGGCGCCCACTCGCCTGGCGGGCAGTCGCCCGCCGGGCAGTCGCCAGCGGATCAGCGTCAGGCCCCGC
This sequence comes from Parafrankia sp. BMG5.11, assembly GCF_004337455.1. Classification (NCBI taxonomy): domain Bacteria; kingdom Bacillati; phylum Actinomycetota; class Actinomycetes; order Frankiales; family Frankiaceae; genus Parafrankia; species Parafrankia sp. BMG5.11. The sequence goes on from NZ_SJXI01000028.1 coordinate 73,538, forward strand.
CGCCGCCCGCCGCACCGCGTTCCGCGGGAGCGCCTCCCGAGGGGCGCCCTGCTGCCGCGGCCGGCCCTGCCGGCCTTGCCGGCGCGGCCGGAGCGGGGGACGCGCGACGATCGGGGCGCGGATGGTCGGCGACGGGGCGCCGGGAGCCGCGCCCACCGGGCCGGGGCGGCGGCGCCGCGGCCGGATCGGACCAGACCGCGCTGACCAGCCGGGCCGGCGATGGCCGCGGCCGGCAGGGCCGTGGCGGGCGCCGCGGGCGGCAGGGCGCGGCCCGCAACCCCGACATCCACTTCATCAACGCGTTCACCGACACCATCGACCTGTCGTCGCTGCGGCGCCGGCTGGAGATGGAGGACGGTGCCGCCGCCGTCGACCAGACGGACTACATCCCGCGTCTCTACGGCCGTAACCGGCCGGAGTCCGACGCCGCGAGCACGCAGGTCATGCGGCGCTCGGGGGCCGGAACGGGGCCAGGGCAGGCTGGTGGCCGGTGGGCCGGCCCGGCCAGCTCCGGGAGCGCGGCCGGAGCGGCCGCGGGCGAGGGCGACCCGGTGGACGGAACCGCCCGGCCCGGCCGGGCGCGCCACGCACGCGGCGGAGGTTCCGGCACCGGGGCGCTGGAGGTGGCCGAGCAGCGTCCGGGCACCGGGCCGGCCGCCGCCGAGGAGGCCGTCGTAGGCGGCGGGTCGACGAAGGCGAAGGCGATCTGGACCCTCGCCGACCAGGGTGTCTCCAGCGCCACCAACGCCGCCGTCTCGCTCCTGATCGCCCGGCAGGTGAGCTCGTCCGAGTACGGCTCGTTCGCGATCGCCTACATCATCTTCTCGGTGATCATCGGGATCTCCCGGGCGGGTGGCTGCCTGCCGCTGGGGATCTCGTACTCGGGCAAGTCGGTGTCCGAGTTCCGGTACGCGGCCGCGTCCGCCACCGGAGCGTGCCTGGTCTTCGGTGGACTGCTGGGGATCGTGCTCGTCGGCGTGGGGGCCGTCGCCGGTGGGTCGGTCGGCTCCGCCCTCGTCGTGGTGGGCTTCGTCCTGCCCGGCCTGCTGCTCCAGGACGCCTGGCGCTACGTGTTCTTCGCGATGGGCAAACCCCTCGGCGCGTTCCTGAACGATGTCGCCTGGGCCCTGGTGCAGGTGGTCGGGCTGACGGTGCTCATCGAGCGGGGCGTGACGGCCTCGCCGCCGATGCTGCTCGCCTGGGGCATCTCCGCGCTGGTCGCGGCGCTGCTGGGGGTCGCGCAGGCCGGTCTGTGGCCGGCGCCGTCGCGGGCGCTGACCTGGGTCCGGGAGAACCGGGCCAACGCGGCCAACCTCGCGGCCGAGTTCGTCACCGTCCAGGGCGCGCTGCAGGCGTCGATGCTGCTGATCGGGCTGCTCAGCTCCAAGGAGACGATCGGGGCGCTGAACGGCGTGCGGACGCTGCTCGGCCCGACCACCGTCATCGGCGTGGGCATCGTCAGCTTCGCGGTGCCGGAGCTCTCCCGCCGCATCGACATGTCCGTGCGGGCGCGCGAGCGCGCGGCGGTGCTGCTCACGGTGATCGTGGTCGGCGTCGGCGGCCTGTGGAGCCTGCTGTTCATCGCATTCCCGGCCATCGGGGAAACGCTGCTCGGTGACACCTGGCCCGGGGCGCACCACATCCTCGTGTACTCCGCGTTCCACTACGCGGGGACGGCGCTGCCGACCGGGCCGGCCTGCATCATGTACGCGCTCGGCCGAACCAAGATCACGTTCCGGATCAACCTGTCCATGGCGCCGATGCTCTTCGCCTTCCCGATTCTCGGCCTGCTGCTCGCGGACGCCACGGGCGCGGTCATCGGGTACAACCTCGTGTTCTGGGGCATCGCCCCGGTCTGGTGGATCCTGCTGCGCCGGATCGTCCGCGAACACGCACGCGGACGACCGGACGCCCGCGACGCGGCCGAGATGTCCGTCCAGGTCGGGGCGCCCGAACAGGCCGAGACGTTCGAGGAGATCGCGACGTCCGACCGGGCCGAGAGGTTCGATCACACCGGGATGTCCGACCGGGCCGTCCTGCCGGCCGGGAACGTGCGGGTCGTCGAGCCCTCCGGACGGGAGGGCCCCGGCCGGGAACGGGCCCAGGTGTCGAGGCTGCCCGCGCTCGCGCCGCCACCACCATCCGGTCGTCCGAGCCGCGGCGAGGCGGTACATGTCAGGCCGGCACACGGCGGCGAGGCGCACGGAACCCCCGCGCGCGGCGGCGCGGGCGCTGGCGGCGCGGGCTCCGGTGGGGCGGCGCAGGAGGACGTCGAGCGGACCACGGTTCTGCAGGGCCCGCCCCCGCGCGGAAGCTCCGTTGAGGTGTCGCCGCAGGCCGGCGAGCGGGACCGCAATGATCCTGAGCCGCTGGACCTGCTCGAACCGGAACAGCGCGGCGGTGCCGACGGACCGCGAGGCGGCGGGCGAAACCCTGGCCGCTAGCCTGCGCTCACGCTATGAGTCGCTTACTTTGCGCTATCGGCTATGCTCACAAATCGGTTCCGTCAGATCTTGGCCGTGGTCCGATGACCGGGCCGGACGCTCCTGTGGGGGGCCCAAATTGACTCCGCTTCACCTGCCGCCCAAAGGGCTTGCGTCAGCGTTCGCCCAGCTGCGGCTGACCGGCACCTCGCCACGCGCCTGGCGCCCTGAGGCGGGCGCCGCATGAGCCGCTCCTCTCAGCAGGGCACGGAGTCCGGCCGGGCCCCATCTGCCCCGTCGCTGATCCGCATCCTCAAGCCGCGGTGGATGGTGATCGCCATCTCGGTGGTCATCCTGGCCGCGCTGGCGATGATCATATCCAAGCAGCAGGCGGCGACGTTCCAGGCGAGCTCGCGCATCTTCCTGGACACCTCGGACCAGACCCTTGGCGCGAACTCGGTCGACGCGGGCCGCTTCGTGCAGACCCAGGCCCAGCTCGCGACCTCGACAGCGACTCTGGACGAGATCGCCGCCAAGCTGAAGATCACCCGGGCTGACGTCGCGGACCGCCTGACGACGACCCCGTCGGACGAGGGGTACTTCTTCACGATCACCGGTACCGGCACCAGCGAGCAGGCCGCGATCGACTTCGTCAACGCCGCGACGGCCGCCTACACCTCCCAGCTCGGGAAGTCCGGCTCCGGTGACGAGACGTTGGTCGACACGCTCACCAGGATCCGGAACGAGAAGGCAACCCAGCTCCAGGGCCTCGACCAGCAGGCCCAGACCCAGGAAGGCGGGGCATCGGACCCCGGGCTGACGAACCAGCGTCTCGTGCTCCAGGACGAGGTGAAGGCGCTCAACACCCGGATCACCGAGGCCGGTGTGAACGTCGCCGCGGCGCCCACCACGATCCGGCTCGCCGAACCGTCGCGGTCGGAGGGTCAGGTCGCGCCGAGCCTGTTCCGTAACGTCCTCGTCGCCGCGCTGCTCGGCCTGTTCGGTTCCGCGGCCGGGCTCTGGATCATGTACCAGCGCCGCCCGACCATCCTCGACCCGCACAACTCGGCGGACCTGATGGGCGTGCCGCTCATCGCGGACCTGCCGGCGAGCCGGACGAGCGCGAACGCGGCGGAGACACTGGTATCGGCCATGTCGGCGGTGATGTCACCCACCAGCAAGGTGGTGGCCTTCACCCCGGCATCCCGGACGGACCTCAGCTCCGAGCTGGTCGCCGCCGTCGCCGCCGCCTGGTCGGACGACCAGGGCGTGGTGCTGATCCTCGACACCTCGGCGCAGTCGGAGGTCCGCGCGTCGCTGGAGGGGCTGCCCCGGCCCACCTCGGCCGAGCTGCCCCGCTGGGCGCACGAGCCGACCTGCCTGGCCCGCTCCTCGGGGACGGGCCGCGGCCACATCCTCTACAACCGGGTCTCGCCGGCCCGGGCCGCCCGCCCGGGGGGCCTCGCGCCCATCCTGGCCGACCGCGCGCCTGTGGTGGACCTCGTCATCCTCGTCACCGCCGCGCTCGCGGACCTGCCGATGACCGCCGCCTCGGCGATCCAGGCGGACGCCGTCGTCGTCATCACCTCGCCCGACACCAACCTCAAGGAGCTCGAGCAGGTGCCGCGCGACTGGCCGGCCCTGGCCGAGCGGGTCGTGGGTGTCGTGCACGACGGCCGCACGGCGGTGCGACGCAACGCGGGTGGCGGGCGCGGCTCGCCGCAGGCCGCGGTCGAGTCGATCACCTCGGCCTCACCGGTGGGCGGCGAGGCGGCCAGCCGCGCCCCCCGTGACACCGAGGCGACGGACCGCTACGCGCGTCCCGCGAAGCGCTGAGTCAGGCACTGACGGCAGCAGGCAACACAAACACCACAGAGGCCGGCCGCCGCCCCGAGGTACGAAGGACGGGCGGCGGTCAGGCCCCGCCAGGCACGGCAAGAGGCACCACCCCCCAAGGCCCGGGACCCACGGGCGGCGGGGATGCTGGACCGCACCGAATGAGGGGCGGGTTGGCCGGGATTTGGCAGAGTCCCGGCCGGCCCGCCCCTCGCTGTTTCCGCCCGGGAACCCGCCGGTCCGGGCTGGGGAGATACGCGCGCCCGAAACGATCGTGCTCAGGCCGGCGGGGGCGGGCCGGCGGGGGTAGGTGTCGGGGCGGCGCAGGCACGGGCCGGCCGGGCCTGGGCGGCGCTGACCCGGGGCTGGGGCACGGGGCCGGGGCGCGGGGCTGGGCAGCGTAGGCCCAGGGCTGGGGCCGCGCGGGCCATGCGCGGAAACGGGTGAATATCTATCGCTTCCGGCCTTCTTCGTGGTCCCCAGCACCCCTCTGCCCGTTGCCGGCTCGGATGGCGCGGCCGCCACGAGCCGCAGTCGATCCTGGTGTTCCGCGGAACCGGAACGTGCTCAGACCGCGACCACCCCGAACCGCAGCCGATCTTGGCGCTCCGCCAACGACGAGGACACACCCGGATGCTGTCGCAGTGCTAGGAGATGCCCCTGCAGGCTTCAGGCGGAGCGCTGGGCCGGTGTCAGACGACCGGGCGGTGGTGGTGAGCTGGGATCGGCCGGGGGGCTCTCCCGGCTTCGACTCCAGCGTTCGTCCTCCGGCGTGGCGGTGAACCACGAGACCAGCAGCATGCCGAGCGCGGTGACCACCGGGCTCAGTAGACCACCGGACAGAATGCTGTAGAAGACGATGACCGACCCGGACAATACGAACGACGGCGAACCGCGTACGAACATGGCCATGACGAACGCCAGGAACGCCACCGTCCCGATCACGCCGTACTCCAGTACCAGCTTCGGGAGGAGGGCGTAGTTCAGCGGCAGGCTGGTCTTCAGGTAGAAGGCCGCGGCGTCCCGGTCGGCGAATCCGGGGCCGGAGCCGAACAGGACTGTCAGTGGATCCTTGTCCAGCGCCTCCCAGGTGCGGGTATAGGGCTGGACGAACCGCAGGCTTCCGCTGGAGTTGTTCGACGATGTCTCGGTCGCCCGTTGGGCGAAGATATCGGCCGCCGGGGTGAAGCTCAGGATGAGGACGACGATGCTCACGCCGACCAGCGCCGTCGTGGCGAACCGGGCGCCCTTGTGTACCGACAGCAGCACCAGGGCGGCGGCCAGCAGCAGGACCCCGGTACCCGAGACCGTGGATAGCAGGGCGAGCACGTACATCACGTAGCGCCACCAGCTGCCGCTGCGCAGGACACAGACGACGATGCCGAACCCGAGGAACTGCGAGCAGAAGGACGGCTCGAGGCAGATGAAGGCGTTCGACTTGTAGAGACTCGATCCGTACTGGACGGGGTAGCTGGTGTTGAACCCGTGCATCCGGAAGTCGGCCGGGATGACGCTCAGGACGTCGGTGTACTGCCAGCCCACGAGCTGGATGGCGAACTGGAACAGCGCGACCCCGGCGAGGATCGTCGTGAGGTTCACGAACCGGTCGAGCAGCTTGGGGAACAGCGCGCGCGAGTCGGCGGGGGCGAGCCCGAAGCACAGCGGGATGTAGGTGCCGAAAAGCAGGATGAGTGAGGTGAGGGCCGTGTCGTCGAGCTCGCGTAGAAAGGACACCAGGCCGGCCGCGCAACAGGCGGTCATGGCGAGCAGGTAGGCGCGCAGGCGGCCGACGTTCACCTGGATGTCGCCGCGGCTCATCATCACGATCACGCCGACGATGGTGATCGGCAGGATGAGCTGGAGCTGGGCGCCCGCCACGGGGATGGCGAGCCTTTGCAGGAAGATGTTGCAGAACAGCAGGACCGTCAGGGTGTTGAGGATCCGCGCGTTCTCCGGGCGCCGGTCGGCGGCCTCCGAGGTGGGGATCACCCACGAGCGTGGAATCCTCGTGGTGAGGGTGGTGGTGACCACCAGTTCCCGCCCCCGTTTCTGCCGCGTCGGATGTCTCGCCCGCGCCGTCGTCCCCGGTCGGGACGACCGCGTCAACACCGTCGTCCACCGGGTACGGCCGGTCGCTCTCGCACTGCCGGGCCGCCTCGGGGCCGGTCGGCCCCACCCCGTTGGTCGGTACACCACCGGTTGGTCCGACCCGGGTTCATGCGGGGGTGCGGACGGAGGGTCAGTGGTCGGCGGGGTTCTTCCACCCGAGGGTCTGGTGTCGGCTCGGGGCGACAGTGTATCCGTGGGCGGATTGCCCTCTCGGGTGGGCCGCTCGGGCCCTACTCCACCGGGTATCGTTAGTAAACCTCACGTGGCGTCATGGTTACGACAGGTGGTTGCGGGGGAGCGTGTCGTATTGATCTAGCGGTCCTGTGAATAATGTGCGAGTAGCAAGAGGCACAAGGAACTGACCATGATGCGTACCTCGCCGGGGAACCGGTCGAGCTCGCACCCCGTTGGGCGGTCAGGGGGGCAGGAAACGGACGTCTCCGATGACGTGACCGGCCCGTTGGTCGAGCCGATCGCCTCGGGGTACAGGTGCCGCCCGTTCGTCGGGAGGCGAGCGAGCAGGCCTAGCGGCGGGCCGGATACGGCCAGGTCGGTGTGGCCACGTCGGCGCGGGCGTGGCCAGGGCGGAGCACGACCGGGATCGCGGTCACTGCGGTGCTCCGTCGACCGCACGTCATCAGACAGTCACCAGGGCGCGGGCGGCGCGTCGTCGACGGAGGTGGGGGCGTGGAACATCGCCGTGGGGATGCCGGCGACCCAGGTTCTTCGTCCGGCGAGGGGCCACCGCGGGACTCGTCCGACGACCACGCCGGTGACGCCCAGCACGCCGGCGACGTCCAGGCATCCGGGTCGCCGCGGGCAGGCGGCCGTCGCGGCCCTCGCTCCAAGTGGGCGGCGGGTCCCGCCGGCGGCCAGCCGGGGCGTCGGCGCCGCGGCCTGCTGCTCGGGGGCATCGGCGCGGCGATGGCCGTGGTCCTGCTGGCGGTCGGGATCGTCGTGCTGACCGGTGGGGAGGACGAGCCCCCGACCACGCATCCGACCACCGGCGGCGTGAGCTGGGTCTCCGGCGCGAACGCCAACCCGCCGAACGACCTCGCCGGCTGGGAGAAGTGGATCGGCCGGCCCACCGACATCGCAATGGTCTTCACCGCCCGAACGAACTGGCAGACCATCACCCAGGCCGACTGGCCGATGTCCGACTTCCGCCCCGGGACCTACCCGGGCAAGCTCTCCGTCGCCCAGCCGCTGTTCCCGCAGAGCGGCAGTGAGGCGGCGTGCGCCCGCGGGGACTATGACAGCCACTGGCGCGACTTCGGCACCACGATGATCCGTAACGAGCGGCCGGACGCGATCGTCCGCCTCGGCTGGGAGTTCAACGGCGACTGGTTCTGGTGGCATCCTCGCGACACCGTGGCCTGGAAGACCTGCTTCCGGCGGGCGGTCGCCGCGATGCGGTCCACCGACCCCCAGGTCAAGATCGACTGGAACATGACCGCGCACCGGGACACCATGCCCAACGGCGACAACGTCTGGGACGCCTACCCCGGCGACGACGTCGTCGACATCATCAGCATCGACGCCTACGACTCCTACCCGGCGTCGGCCACGCAGAAGATCTTCAACAACCAGTGCAACCGGGCCTCCGGCGCGTGCTCGGTGGCGGCGGCCGCACGCGAGCGCGGCAAGCAGTTCGCCGTCCCCGAGTGGGGCCTGGTCCGCTCCACGGGCGGCGGCGGCGACAACCCGTTCTACGTGGAGAAGATGTACGAGCTGTTCGTCGCCAACCGCGACATCCTGGCCTACGAGGGCTACTACAGCGCCTCACCGGCCGAGACCGAGAACGTCGGCTCGTCGCTGCACAACCCGACCGCGAACCCGGAGAGCGCCAAGCGGTACCTCGAGCTGTTCGGGCCGCGGGTGAGCGCCGCGCAGGCCGGCGCCGGGACCTCGACCCCGGCCGGAGCCGCTCCGCTGACCGGGGACCCCGGCTCCTCCTGACCACCCGCTCCGCCCCGCGGCTCAGCCGGGGCGGAGCCGGTCCGGCCTCCGGGGATCGGGTCAGTAGCTCTTCTTGGCGGGGCGCAGGTGTAGTTCGGTGATCTCGGCGGTGCGCGGGAGGCGGGTCAGGTAGGTGACCAGGTCCGCCACATCGTCGGCCTGGATCAGCAGCTCGGGCCGGTAGGGCCGGCCCTCGCGCAGGAAAATGGTCTCCTGGCGGGGCGTCGCCGTCCGGCCGAGGTGGAGGGTCACCACCCGGATGCCGTCGGCGTTGACCTCCTGGCGCAGGCTGTCCGCGACCGCCCGCATCGCGTGCTGGGTGGCCGCGAACTGGCTGGTGCCGGCACCCGCCCGGACCCCCTGCGACGAGTTCATGACGATCACGTCGGCGCCCGGCTCCTCCGCCGCGCCCGACGTCTCGGGCGCGCTTTCCGATGCCGCCGCGCGCAGGGCGGGGAGCAGGCGCTGGGTGAGGGCGAACGGGCCGCGGACGTTCGCGGCGTACTGGGTGTCGAAGTCGTCGACGGAGGCGTCCTCGACCCGGGAGGTGAGGTAGCCCCCCGCGCTGTGGACGAGGAGGTGCACCCGGCCGTACCGGCTGGCGGTGTCCGCGGCGAACCGGTCCACCGCTGCGGTGTCGGTCAGGTCCAGGCGCACCGGCACGAGCGTCCCGGCGCCGGAGGCCGCGCCGTCTGTCGTGGCCACGCCGGCCTCCTTGGCCAGGGCGTCCAGGCGGGCCTGGTCGCGGCCGAGGGCCAGCACGGTCGCGCCGTCCGCGGCCAGGCGGGCGGCGACGGCGCGACCGATGCCGCTCGACGCGCCCGTGACCACCGCGACCCGGCCGGCCAGCAGGCGAGTGTTCCCGGCCGCGCCGGCCACCCGGCCCGCCGGCGGGACTGTGTCCTTGTCGGCGGCTGTCACGCGGTGGTCTGGGGTTCGTAGACGAGGATCGCGTCCGGCAGCGGGGGAGCGGTGTCGTAGCTGAGGCAGATGTCCTCGGGGATGCGGCTGAGGTCGGTGCCGCGCAGGTAGTCGCGCATCGTCGTGCCGGTGCACTCGGAGTCGACGTTCACCGAGCCCACGTGGTTCACCACGTCGTCGTAGTGCACGGTGCGGAAGTCGATGCTGAACCGGGTGCGGCCGGAGGTGTTCGGCACCGAGGAGTGGAGCTGGTTGCCGGAGAAGACCAGCATTCCGCCGGGAGGGGCGACGACCCGCGTCTGCGGGAAGATCTCGACCTCCTCCTCGGGCTTCGGCTGCACGCGCGTGTCGGTCTTGATGTGCTTGGCGGCCGACGCGCGGTTCGTCTTGTTCCACTCGTAGTAGTTGTAGGTGCGCGAGCTGTTCCTGACTCCCTGCGTGAAATAGCGGGGATGGAAGGCCAGCCCGTTCTCCGGGACGATGTCGAAGATCGGCATCCACCAGTTGAGCTGGCAGAACGGCGCCGAGTACCAGGTGTCACGGTGCGGGTGGAAGGCGTAGGCGATACCCGAGGTCAGGTAGTCGTCGCTGGTGGACGTCCGCAGCCGCGGGACGTCGAAGTAGGTCTTGCTGATGTCGCAGCCCAGCTCGGCGAGCATCGCCGGCAGGAGTTCCTTGCAGGTCGGGTGGTGGATGAAACGCGGCTTCAGGTCGGCGAGCAGGGCGGCGTACTCCTCGACGGGCATGTGGTGCTGCGCCGTCTCGGGGTCCAGGTCACCGAAGGCGTCCCGGATCAGCTCGCGGGTGAACTCGACGAATGCCGTGGTGCTGGGCCGCGGCGAGTAGACGAACAGCTCGCCCGCGTACAGCTTGGCGCGCCTTTCGTCATCGGACAGCGCTGAGTCGAGCAGCACCGTGCTCATCGGGTTCCCCCTCGCTCTGGACGTGGATGAGAAGCAGCCGGGCGATCTCGAGCTCTTCCGGCGTCGTGACGTGGATGTTGGCCGGCTCGCCCGGGAGCACGACCACCCGTCCGCCGGCGTCGGCGACCATGGCGGAGTCCTCCACGGCCTCGACCGCGCCCGCGTGCGCGGCGTGCAGGGCGGCGGCACGGAAGGCGTGCGGGGTCTGTACCAGCCGGTGCGTCTCGCGCGCCAGCGAGGCCCCGGTGACGAGGTCCGGGCCGCTGGCCAGGACCCCCTTGACGACCTCGGTGAGCGGCAGGCCGGGCACGGCGCCGTCCGCGCCCGCACGCACCGCCGCGACGACCGAGCGGTACAGCGCGGCGGTGGCCAGCGGGTGCGCGGCGTCGGTCACCACGATCACCCCGGCCTCGGCCGGGACGGCGGCCAGCCCGGCCCGGACGGACTCGGCGCGGGTGGCGCCGCCGGGGATGGCGCGCACGCCGTCCGGCGGAGCCCACCGGTCGAGCAGGGGCGCGGGGAGCACCACGACGACCCCGTCGCAGGCGGCCGCGGCCGCCCGGACGGGATGCGCCACGAGCGGGAGCCCGCCCAGGTCGGAGAACTGCTTGGGTCCGCCGAACCGGGTGCCGCCACCGGCCGCCAGCACGATCGCCCAGGCCGGCCCGCCGGGAGCCGATTGAGCAGGTTGAGCCGATTCCGCCGAACTCACCTGATCACTACCGCGGGTTCCGGCGCGGCGGCGACGGTGCCGGGCGGCGCGACCGTGGCGGGAGCGGCGATGGGAGCGGTGTCGGGCGAGTCGACGGCCGGGCCGTCCTCGGTGAGCAGGCCGACGCCGGCCAGCGCGTCCGCGGCGTTGGCGACCGCGTCGAACGGCAGCTCGGCCCGCTCGGCGATGTCGAGCAGGGTGCGGGTGCCGTCCGCGAGGTTGAGCACCCACAGCAGGCCCATCTCGATCGACGCGCGGTTCATCGTCGCGCCGATCGAGCGGTACAGCCCGCGCCGGCCGAGCTGGGGCTCCCCGTAGGGAGAGGTGTTGCGCCAGACCCGGTCGGCCTCGCAGATCTCCATCGTCCGGTTCAGGATGGCGAACGAGTCCGCCAGCGACTCCGGCGTCACGAAGTCGAGGTTGTCGGCCGACGTGTGGTATTCCGGGTACTCGCCGTGCTGGCTGCGGCCGAACCGGCCCACCGGCAGGTCGAAGCCGGGCGAGCAGAACTGGCGCTCGTCGTAGCCGTAGGGCGAGAAGCCGACGACCCGGTGCGGACGTCCGGTCTCGGCGAGCGCGCGCGCCGCCGCCCGGTCGACGACCGCGTCGCCGCGCCGGCTGCGCTTGTAGGTCGGCGTGCCCCGGTCACCGAGGCCGGTGAGCACCAGGCCGTGCCGGATCCGCCCGACCGCCGCCGGGTTGCGGGCCAGCCAGGTGATCGAGCCGATCGTCCCCGGGATGAACAGCAGCCGGTAGGTGAACCGGCGTTCCCGCGCGGCCAGCGCGGACGCCAGCTCGGCGGCCACGGCGATGCCGGAGGAGTTGTCGTTGGCCATCGCCGGGTGGCAGGTGTGCGTGGTGACGAGGAACTCCTCGTCGGTGGTCCCGGGCAGCACGATCTCGCCGTAGGTCAGCGACCCGTCGGTGAGCGAGGTGTCGATCTCGACCTGGTACTCGCCGTCGGGCAGCGCCGCGAGCTGGCGGTCGGTGAGGCAGAAGCCCCACGCGTCGTTGTAGTAGGACGTCCGGTAGGGGACCCAGTCGGGCCGGTCCGGCATCGAGTACAGGTGCTGGCGCAGCTCGTGCAGCGGCATCCTCGCGCGCACGGGCGTGCTGTAGCCGAGCAGGTGCAGGGGGTTGTCGGCGACATCGACGACGACCCGCCCGTCCGGCCCGACCAGCCGGGCGCCGGCGACGTTCCACTCCCGCGGGACCGTCCAGTCCAGCACGGGCGTGCCCGACGGCACCTCGTGCACGGTGAACGGGATCTGCGCGGGCAGCGCCGCGCGCACGAGGTCCAGGGTGGCCCGCACCCCGCTGCCGGTGATGGAGCGCATGGGGGGCATGAGGGCGGCGACCAGGTCGTGCAGGCGGCGCCCGACCGCGTCGATGCCGGCGGTGGTCATGGGCGCAGTACTCAGGGGCGTGGTACTCATGGGAGCGGCGTCCGGTTCCGTCAGTCGGCCCAGACGCGCCACGGCGCCGTGCCCGCGTCCCACAGCTGGTTGAGCTCGGTCCAGTCGCGGAAGGTGTCCATGCCCATCCAGAACCCCTCATGCGTGTGCAGGGTGAGCTGGTTGTCCCGGGCGAGCTGCTGCAGCGGGTGGCGCTCGAGCATCGTGGACGGGTCATCGTCGAGGTACTTGTCGACGAACTCGCGCTCGAAGACGAAGTAGCCGCCACTGACCCAGCCGGTCGCCGGGGGCTTCTCGGCGAACTGCGTGACGGCGTTGCCCTCGGTGACCAGCTCGCCGTAACGGCTGGACGGCCGCACGCCGGTGACCGTGCCGATCCGGCCGGACCGGATGTGGTCGCCGAGAACGTCCGCCACGTTGATGGCGCCGACGCCGTCACCATAAGTGATCATGAAGCGGGGGCCGGTGAGGTACTGCGCCACCCGGCGCAGGCGGGCGCCCGTCCCGGTGAGCAGTCCCGTCTCGACGAAGGTGACCTCCCAGTCCTCGTCGCCGGCGGTGTTGTGGAACTGCGGTGTGTGGTCGTCGGCGAGCTTGAGCGTGAAGTCGGCGACCTGCTGGCGGTAGGCCAGGAAGTAGTTCTTGATCAGGTCGCTCTTGTAGCCGAGACACAGCACGAACTTGCGGAAACCGTAGTGCTCGTAGGTCTTCATGATGTGCCACAGCACCGGCTTACCGCCGATGTCGACCAGGGGCTTGGGGAGCTTCTCGCTGGCCTCGCGCAGCCGGGTTCCCATGCCGCCACAGAGGATGACGACCGGAATGTCGCGCGGGTCGACGCTTGCGGCATCCGTCGAGAGAGCTCGGGTTGTCTCGGTGGTCAAAGCTGTCGCGTCTCCCGTGTCAGTGCCCCGGCGGGCCCGGGGGCGGATGGCTCGGTGCCGGATGGGCCAGGTGCCGGAGGCAGAGCCGGTGCGGGGCTGTGACGGGGTCCGTGCCACTGGCCGTACCGGCTCACCGGCTCCGCCGGTGCGTACCGGCCGCGGGAGGGGTCGTCTCCCGCGTCGGGCGCTGGCCGGTGCGGCCGTCCGTTCCCGACGGCGGGCCCGGTTCCCCTCGGACTCGGCCGGCGCGGCTCCTGCCGGCCGGCACGGTCGCCAGCCGCCGGAGCGTGAGGATGTGCAGCTCGCGACGCCCGTCACCTGTCGGGGGCGGACGTGCGGTGTCCTCCAGTCGGTCCGCGGAGTTTCCTGGTCCACTGTTGTGTGATCGCGTATTCGCGTGTTCTCCTGCGCGTTGATCGCGTGTGCGCGTGACGGCGGCCAACCGCCGACCTGAGCGCCGGGCGCGACGCGGCAACGGTACCGTACCGCCCCTTCCGTGCCGGTCCACGGTCCCGGAGTACCTGGTCAGCATGGGCGGGTCGGACCCCGTCCACCCGGCCGGACGGCTCTGTCAACGTTGACGTGAGTGCCGGTGCGCGAGGGCTCTTCCGCGGTCCCTTTGGCACCGGTGTGCGTCGTCCTTGTTACGGTTTGTCGGATGTCCTGGGATGAAGGACGCGGTCCGTCGTCTCCATGTCCATCCCCCGGCCTGCGCGGTCGCTGGCCTCGGCGCGCCTATACCGTTGTCTTTCTCTACGTCGGCCGGGAGGTAAGATCCATGCTCTCGGCCATACTTTTTACTTTTAGTAAACGACTCAACATGATTCAGGCCCTGGTTCGGCGGGACGACGCACTCGGGGGTGGATCCCATGCCGCCTGACGAGTGGCACGGCCACGGCCGCCCCGATCTGACCCGCGCGAGCCGGGCCGACGTGCCGACCGGTGAATGGGTCGTCGACGACGGCCCCGCGGGCACCCGGCCGACGTCCGACTGGTCGATCGGGGTCTATCGGCGCGGTGACGAGGTTCCGGGGCCCGGCCCGGCCACCGGAGCAACGGCCGCCACCGGCGCCACCTCCGCCTCGCCGCCCGCTGGAGCGGCCGCGGTTCCCGCCCCTCCCGCCCAGCCGGCCACCGGCAGGGCTCCCGGCTCACCTTTTGACCCCGAGATGCTCTCCTCCCGGCGCCGGCCGGCGCGCCGCCGTTCGCCGGCCGCGCCGATCGCCCCCTACCCGGAGGGCCCGGCCTACCCGGGATCCGCCACGCGCGGCGAGTCCGGGGCGCGCGGCGAGTCCGGGGCGGAATGGCCCGATGACCACGAGTCCGGCCAACGCGGACGGGGCCACAGCGGGTCCCGGCGCGATCGCGACTCCAGATGGGACGTGCCCGGATGGGACGCCCCCGGATCCGACCGTCCTGGCCCCGGCGAGGGCGAACAGCGCCAGCGTCAGCCTGAACGGCACCGGTCCGGACCCGGCCGGCCCGAGGGTCGCGGCGTCGGTGAGCCCACGTCGGGGTACGGCGAGTCCGGCCACGGGCGCGATCCGTACCGCGGCGCGGACGGGCGTCCCGGCGCGGCGGGGCACTGGGATGAGCCGGACTGGGCCGGCGAGCCCTCCCGTCCCGCCCCGTGGACCCCGCCGCCCTTCGAGCCACGGCCATCCTCGGCACCGCCCGCACGGGTCCCGCCGCCGGCGGCACCGCCGTTCTCGGCACCGAGCTCGCGGGTGCCACCGCCGCCACCGTCGGAGTCACCGTCCTCGACGTGGCCGCCCGGTGATCTCGCCACCCAGCATTTCCAGCGGCGAGACTGGGAAGGTGAGCCGCGGCCCGGCGGACCGAGGCCCACCCGGCCGGGCGGGGAACGCGCAGACGAGACGATGATCCTCCCGCCGTCCCGGCCGGAGCAGGGCGCGCGCGAACGCGGGGATCGCGACCAGCGGAGCCAACGGCCGGGCCGTGACCAGCGGAACCATCAGCCGGGCCGTGCCCCCCGCGACCAGCCGGACCCTGATCGGCGCGGCGACCAGCCGGGCCTTGACCGACGTGACCGGCCAGGCCGTGATCGGCGGGGCGATCAGCCGGGCCGTGATCGGCGGGCCTCGGAGCGGGCCCGTCGCGGAGACGGCGCTCGCGAGCGGGCCCCCGGGGAGGGCACCGCCGCGCGGGAGCGGTCCTCGCGGCCGGTGACCGGCCCGGAGCGTGCCCAGCGGTCGGACGACCAGCCGGAGCGGTCGCGGCGGGGGCAGGAGCAGACCGGGCGGGCGCAGGAACATCCGGAGCGGCCGCGGCAGCGGCGTTCGGCCACCGACCGCACCCGGTCCGATCGCGCCCGGCCTGACCGTGCTCGGCCCGAGCGCTCGCGGCCCGGGTCCGCCGGCGGGCACGTCACCGGGGTGCTGCCCATCGCCGACCCCGTCCGGGACGGGCGTGGTTCCGCGCAGCCGCCGCGGACCGAGCCGGCGGCCGACGCATCGCTGCCACACCGGGTCACCGACTGGATCATCGAGCACTGGGGCGCGAAGCCCGGGCGGCACCCGTACCTGCCGGTGGGCCTGGTCGCCCTGGCGGCGGTGCTGGCCCTGGTCGCCTGGATGCTCGGGCCGGCCCAGAACAGCCCGGCGAGCGTGGACGCGGCCCCGGTCACGCCGACTCCGTCCGCCGCACCCTCGCCTGCCGCCGTGCCGCCGCCGGCACCCGTCTCGGCCGAGCCCGCCCCCGGATCCGGTGCGGTCGCCCCGCCATCGGGGCAGGTGACCCGCGTGGCGCGGGCGGCGACCGCGGGGAGTTTCCCCAGCGGGGTGGCCGCGCACACGGTGGCGGAGGCGACGGCGTGGGCGCAGTTCCGCGGCCGGCCGGTGGACGTGGTGGTCACCTACACGGACCGGAACAGCTGGGACGCGATCGTGAACCCCTGGATCGGCCGCAGCGCGTCGACGTTCTCAAACTTCGCCGGCACCCTGGTCGTCAGCGTTCCCCTTTTTCCGGTCGAGGGCTCGGAGCTGGGAAATCTCACTGACTGTGCCGCTGGTGACTACAACGCGAAATGGCGCCAGTTCGGCCGGTGGCTGGTGAACGAGGGTCGAGGGGACTCGTTCGTCCGCCTTGGCTGGGAGTTCAACGGCGACTGGTTCGCCTGGCGGGCCTCAGCGAACCCGACGGCCTACGTGCAGTGCTTCCGCAACGCCTCGTCGTCGATCAAGGCGACGAGCCCGAAGGTCCGCATCGACTGGAACATCAACGCCCACGGGCCGCGCAGCGCCTTCGCCGTCTACCCGGGTGACCAGTACGTCGACGTCATCGGCATCGACAGCTACGACCAGTACCCGCCGAGCCCGACCCTCAGCGCCTTCGACGCCCAGTGCGACGCCACCGAAGGCCTGTGCCAGGTGATCAGCTTCGCCCGCCGGCACAACAAGCTGTTCTCGGTGCCCGAGTGGGGTGTGGTCAGCCAGCAGAACACCAAGGCCGGTGCCGTCGGCCAGGCGGGCGGGGACAACCCGGTCTACATCGAGCGGATGTACAGCATCTTCGAGCGCAACGCGGACATCCTCGCCTACGAGGCGTACTTCAGCGACGACGTCCCGGGCAACGTCCACTCGTCCCTGCTCAACCCCAACCGCCACCCACGCTCGGCGGACACCTACAAACGGCTCTGGTAACACCCACCCGCGACCCCGGGCCGCGGCGTGCGGCCGGTCAGATGGCGCCGGAGCGGCCGGCGTCGTCGTGGAGTCCACCGACGAACGCCTCGGCCACCTGCACCTGCTCGCGCAGTGTGATCAGCTTCTCCTCGGCGAGGGCGACCCAGGTGGCCAGCCGGGCCTGGAGCTCGGCGCGCCGTTCGGCGGGCAGGTCCGCCTCCTCGAGCTCGTCGCGCAGCACGAGCAGGGAGCGCATCTCCTCCAGGGTGAAGCCGAGCGGCTTCATTTTCTTGATCAGGAAGAGCCGGTCGACCGCGTCGTCGTCGTAGAGGCGGAAGCCGCCCACCGTCCGACCGACCGGCATCAGGAGCCCGGCTTCCTCGTAGTACCGAACCGTGCGCAGGGACAGCCCGACTCGCTCGGCGACATCACCGATCTGGTGGACGTCACGGCGTCGCGTGGTGGACAAGTCGACCCTTACGTCAGCATCTGTCGCCGGTGGCAAACCGGGCGTCTGACGACTGTACGTCGATCCGTGACACGGCGCCCGCATCTCGATCGGACGCCCTGCCGTAGGCTGGTCATATCGACCCCGCCGCCCGGGAACCTCGCCGGGGACGGCTGCATCCGGGACGCCTCCGCGCCCAGGGTGGCTCCGTATCCGGGGGTTCCGTCGCCGCGGCGGTGTGGTCCGCGGGGTGCCCGTCCGGGTCGGTGCCACATCCGGTAGTGCGCCGCGTCCGGGGTACATCCTCTCCGGTGCCCAGCGGGGGTGGTCGGCCCGCCGGCGGAGGTTGTCCTCCGTCCGGTTCCCACAGCCGGCAATCCTCACGGCCGGCAATACCGTCTGTCGGATCGCTGTTGCAACCGGAGTCGGCCGCCGTCTGGCCGCATCGCCGTGGCCGCCGCGTAGTCCGTCGGCACCGGATTCGCTAGCACTGGAGAGGCACGGGACGGATCACATGACCCTCGCGCCGCTGCTCGACGCCCTAGTCGCCCGCCCCGGCGGTGATCCAGCGCTGACCCGCGCGCTGGGCTCGCCGGCCGAACCCGTCCTCGACCTGGCCGGGCCCGCGGCGCTGCGCCCGTTCGCGGCGGCGGCGATGGCCCGGGCCGGTCACACCGTCCTCGCGGTGACGGCGACCGGCCGCGAGGCCGAGGACCTGGCCGACGCGGTGGGCAGCCTGCTGGGTCCCGAGCGCGTCGCGGTGTACCCGAGCTGGGAGACGCTGCCCCACGAGCGGCTCTCGCCGCGGGCGGACACGGTGGGGCGCCGGCTGGCCGTCCTGCGCCGGCTCGCGCACCCGGGCACCGGCGGTGCCACCGGTGCGGGCCCGCTGGCCGTCGTGGTGGCCCCGGTCCGCTCGGTGCTCCAGCCCCAGGTGGCCCGGCTGGGTGAGCTGGCCCCGGTCGCGCTGGCGAAGGGGGACACCGCCGACCTCGAGGAGGTCACCGCCCGCCTGGTGGGCATCGCCTACCACCGCGTCGACCTGGTCGAGCGGCGCGGCGAGATGGCCGTCCGCGGCGGGATCCTCGACGTCTTCCCGCCGACCGAGGAACACCCGCTGCGGATCGAGTTCTTCGGCGACGAGGTGGACGACATCCGCCGCTTCTCCGTCGCCGACCAGCGAGCGCTGCCCGCGGAGGACGGCGAGCCGGCGGCCGAGCTGTTCGCGCCGCCGTGCCGGGAGCTGCTGCTCACCGACGAGGTCCGGGCCCGCGCGGCGGAGCTGGCGCGGGAGCACCCGCAGCTCGTCGACATGCTTGACAAGATCGCCGAGGGCATCCCGGTGGAGGGCATGGAGGCGCTCGCGCCCGTGCTCACCGACGAGATGACCCTGCTGCTGGACGAGCTTCCGGCGGGCTCACGTGTGCTGGTCTGCGATCCCGAGCGGGTGCGCACCCGGGCCGGCGAGCTGGTCCGCACCAGCCAGGAGTTCCTGGACGCCTCGTGGAGCGTCGCGGCGCTCGGTGGCGGGTCGCCGATCGACCTGGGCGCGGCGACCTACCGCTCGGTCGCCGACGTCCGGGAGCGGGCCGCCGAGCTGGGTATCCCCTGGTGGTCCGTCAGCCCGTTCGCCTCCGACCCCGGAGCCGGAGCCGCGGCCGGGGGCGACGACGCCTTCGGCGACGACACGGTCGTCGCCAGCCTGCGGCCGGCCACGGCCTACCACGGGGACACCGCGCGGGCCACCGCGGACATCAAGGGCTGGCTCGCCGACTCCTGGCGGGTGCTGCTCGTCACCGAGGGCCACGGCCCGGCCGAGCGGCTCGTCGAGATGATGCGGGAGGCCGATCTCGGCGCGCGGCTGGCGGCCGACGCCGAGCTCGCCGCGGGGGTCGCCGTCGTCACCCAGGCCCAGCTCGGCGCCGGGTTCGTCAGCCCCACGCTGCGGCTGGCCGTGCTCACCGAGACCGACCTCGCCGGCGCCCGGGGGGTCACCACCCGGGACATGCGCCGGATGCCGAGCCGGCGGCGCAAGGGCATCGACCCGCTCGCGCTGAGCGCCGGCGACCTCGTCGTGCACGACGCCCACGGTGTCGGCCGCTACGTCGAGATGGTCACCCGCACGGTGGCCGGCGCCAAGCGCGAGTACCTGCTGCTCGAGTACGCCCGCGGCGACCGCCTCTACGTGCCGACCGACCAGCTCGAGCAGATCAGCCGCTACGTCGGCGGCGAGGGCCCGAGCCTGGACCGCATCGGCGGCGCTGACTGGGGCAAGCGCAAGAGCCGGGCGCGCAAGGCCGTCAAGGAGATCGCCGGCGAGCTGATCCGGCTGTACAGCGCTCGGATGGCCGCCCCCGGCCACGCCTTCGGTCCCGACAGCCCCTGGCAGCGTGAGCTGGAGGACGCCTTCCCCTTCCGGGAGACGCCCGACCAGCTCGCGGCCATCGACGAGGTCAAGGCCGACATGGAGAAGCCCGTCCCGATGGACAGGGTGATCTGCGGCGACGTCGGCTACGGAAAGACCGAGATCGCCGTCCGCGCGGCGTTCAAGGCGGTCACGGACGGCCGCCAGGTCGCCGTCCTCGTCCCGACCACGCTGCTCGTCCAGCAGCACTTCCAGACCTTCGCCGAGCGGTACGCGCCGTTCCCGGTCACGGTGAAGGCGGTGAGCCGGTTCAACGCGCCGTCCGAGCAGCGCGCCGTGCTCGACGGCCTCGCCAACGGCACGGTGGACGTCGTCATCGGCACGCACCGTCTGCTCTCCGGCGAGACGAAGTTCTCCGACCTGGGCCTGGTGATCGTCGACGAGGAGCAGCGCTTCGGCGTCGAGCACAAGGAGCACCTCAAGAAGATGCGGACCGCGGTGGACGTGCTCACCATGAGCGCCACGCCGATCCCGCGGACCCTGGAGATGTCGATCACCGGTATCCGGGAGCTGTCGACGATCGACACCCCGCCCGAGGAGCGCCACCCGGTGCTGACGTCCGTGGCGCCCTACGACCCGCGCCAGGTGACCGCGGCCATCCGCCGCGAGTTGTTGCGCGAGGGGCAGGTCTTCTTCATCCACAACCGGGTGGAGAGCATCGACCGGGCTGCGGCCGCGCTGCGCGAGCTGGTGCCCGAGGCGCGGATCGCCACCGCGCACGGCCAGATGAACGAGGACGCCCTCGAGCAGGTCATGGTCTCCTTCTGGGAGAAGAAGTTCGACGTCCTGGTCTGCACGACGATCGTCGAGTCGGGCCTGGACATCTCCAACGCGAACACGCTGATCGTCGAGCGGGCCGACAACTTCGGGCTCTCCCAGTTGCACCAGCTGCGCGGGCGGGTCGGGCGAGGCCGGGAGCGCGCCTACGCCTACTTCCTGTACCCGGCGGACCGGCCGCTGTCGGAGACCGCGCACGACCGGCTGGCCACCATCGCCCAGCACAACGACCTGGGCGCCGGCATGGCCGTCGCGATGAAGGACCTGGAGATCCGCGGTGCCGGGAACCTGCTCGGCGGCGAACAGTCCGGCCACATCGCATCGGTCGGTTTCGACCTGTACGTCCGGATGGTGGGCGAGGCCGTCGCCGAGTACAAGGGCGAGGCGGAGGAGCCGCCGGAGGTCAAGGTCGAGCTGCCCGTCGACGCGAACCTGCCGCACGACTACGTGCCCAGCGAGCGGCTGCGGCTCGACGCCTACCGCCGGCTGGCCGGCGCGGTCTCCGACGCCGACATCGCCGAGGTCCGCGGCGAGCTGACCGACCGGTTCGGCCCGCTGCCCGAGCCGGTGGAGAACCTGCTCGCCGTCGCCGGCCTGCGGGTGCTCGCCCGCCGGTTCGGCGTCACCGAGATCACGGTGGCCGGCCGGCAGGTCCGGTTCGCCCCGCTGGAGCTGCGGGAGAGCCAGACCCTGCGGCTGACCAGGCTCTACAAGGGCGCGGTGGTCAAGCCGGCCGTGCGCACGGTGCTGGTGCCGGCGCCCACCGAGACCGGCCGGATCGGCTCCCGACCGCTGCGCGACCGTGCGCTGCTGGCCTGGGCCGGCCAGTTGCTGGAGGCCGTCGCCGGCGACTCGGTGGCCGCCGCCGCAAGTCGGTGAGGGCCGCACCGGATAGCCCTATACCGTTCAAGCCCGGCGAGCGGATACGGTCAGCACCGTGAAGTTTCCGCGTCTTCTGGCCGGGCTCGGGCTCGTCGTGCTCACCGGCATCGCAGGTACCGCATGCACGACGCACGCCGGGGCTGCCGCGCAGGTCGGGTCGAGCACGATCGAGACCTCCACGGTGCGCGGGATCGTCGACCGCGGCTTCGAGGCCGTCTCGACCGTCCCCGCCCAGCAGGCGGCGCAGAGCCTCGACCGGCCCGAGCTGCAGCGCCGCACGCTGACCACCCTGGTGCAGCTCCAGGTGCTCGAGTCCGAGGCGGACCGCCTCGGGGTCACGCTGAGCAGCCAGGACGTCGACGCCTACTACCAGGCGTACGCCGTCCTGCAGTTCGGCAGCGTCGAGGCCTTCGAGACGCGGGCCGCCGCGGCCGGCTTCGCCAAGGAGGACGTCGGCGTGATCGTGCGCACCGGGGCGCTGGAGTCCGCCATCGGTGACAAGATCGCGCCCACCACCCTCGCCTCGGTGGCCGAAGCCCGCACGCAGTACGACAGCATCGTGGCGCAGGTCGGCGAACTTCCGCTGACCTTCGAGGCGGCCCGTCCGTACCTGCAGCGCTTCCTGGCCACCGACCAGCGTGCCGTCAAGCTCCGCCCGCTGCTGACCGAGGCCGCCGACCGGGAGCACGTCTCGATCAACCCGCGCTTCGGCTCGTGGGACGACAAGCAGTTCGCCGTGGTCTCCGCCCCCGGGACGATCGCCACGACGGCCGCGCCGGAGTCCGCGCTCGACCTGACACTGGGCTCCTGACCGGCGTGACCACCCGCATCACCCTGGTCTCGACCAGCGCCCGGGTGGCCCCCGGCCTGCTCACCGCCGCCGCCTGGGACGTGCTCCGCTCGGCCCGGGTCTGGACGGCGAGCCCGGAGCATCCCCAGGCCGCGGCGCTGCGCGAGGCCGGCGTCGACGTCTCGGTGCTGCGCCCCGCTCCGCCGTCCGAACCCGGCGCGGGGCTGCCGGCCGAGGCCGGTGTGGTGCCGTCAAGCCGGGCGGAGGCTGATCCGGTCGCCGAGCTGCGGGCGGTGGCCGGGCCGGGCACCCATGTCGCGTGGCTGCTCGACCCGGTCTCGCCGACAGCCGCCGACCGCGCGCTGCGCGCCGCCCTCACCGACCAGGACCACTCGGCGGAGCCGGGGGCCGTCGTCGAACTGCTCGTCGCCACCCGCGAGCTGCCCGGGTCGGCGCTGCTCGACGCGGTCGCGGTCATGGACCGGCTGCGCTCGCCCGGCGGCTGCCCCTGGGACGCCGAGCAGAACCACGTCTCGCTGGCCCCCTACCTGCTCGAGGAGGCCTACGAGGCCTACCAGGCCATCGAGGACGGGGACCTCGCGGAGCTGCGCGAGGAGCTGGGCGACGTCCTGATGCAGGTGCTCTTCCACGCGCGGGTCGCCGCCGAGTCCGGCGGGGCGGGCTGGGACGTCGACGACGTCGCGGCCGGGCTGACCGCCAAACTGATCCGCCGCCACCCGCACGTGTTCGGTGACGTCGCCGTCTCCGGCGCGGACGACGTCGTCACCAACTGGGATGCGATCAAGGCCCAGGAGAAGGGCCGGAAGTCGGTGACGGAGGGCGTGCCGCTCTCCGCGCCGGCGCTCTTCCTGGCCGCCAAGCTGCTACGGCGGGCCGCGAAGCTCGGGCTCCCGCCGGAGCTGGCCCTTCCCCGCCACCCGGCCGGCAGCGGCGCCGGGGCGGCCGGGGCCGGCCTGCCCGGCCTGCCCGGCCTCGTCGCGGAGCTGGCCCGGGAGGTCGGGACTGCCGGCCCCGGAGATCGGGCGTCCGCCGGTCAGGGTGACGGTCCTGGCGCCGAGGCGGGCACCACCGCCGAGGAGCGGGTCGGGGACCTGCTGTTCGCCGCGGTCGTGCTGGCCGGGGAGCAGGGGGTCGACCCGGAGACCGCGCTGCGCGCACGGGCCCGGCTGTTCCGGGACACGCTGGCCCGGGCCGAGCACGCCGCCCTCGCCCGCGGCGAGGAGCCCGGTGGGCTGGCCGCCGACAGCTGGCGAGACCTGTGGGCAGCCGCGAGCCTTCCCCCGCTGGAGCGGGGCGCCGCGGGCGGGCCGGTGCGCGAGGCCTGACCGAGCGTCGAGGAACTACGCAGGCCAGATACCGCCGTCCGGCGATGCGTGGCGGATGGGTGAGTCCTGGCTGTCACTCAACCGCCGCGGTTCCTCAGCGCCGTGCATACAGGCCTGGTAGGCATGAATATTTTCCGCCTCCGGCCTTCTCCGGGATTCCCGGTGCTCCGCCGCGCACCCCTGCCTCCCGGTGACACGACCCCCCGAGCCTCGGCCGCGTCCCGCGTCCCGCGTCCCGCGTCCCGCGTCCCGCGTCCCGCGTCCCGCGTCCCGCGTCCCGCAGGTGATCATGGTGTTCCGCGGTGCCGCCGTCATGGTTGACAGTCGATCTAGGAAACGTTGGTGGTGTGGAGGCGGTGGGCCTTCATCCTCTGGATCGGCTGACTGGTGGTCCGCCGACGCCGACGCGTCGCCAGCCCGCATCGCCACGTGTATCCAGCCGAGAGACTCAGCATCAACCTGACCCGGTTTTCGCGATCTTTGGAAGACGGCGATCATGTCTGAGAAACACCTCTTTGGCATCCTCGGCGAGCTGGTGGCTACCTCGCGCCTGGTAGTGGACCGTCCGGCCGGAAGCAGGCATCCACGAGTGCCGCAGGCCGTGTATCCCGTCGACTACGGCTACCTGGAAGGCACCGTGGCTGCGGACAGTGACGGTGTGGATGTCTTCTGTGGTAGCGCCGCCTGCACTGGCGTCGTGGGGTTCTTCGTGACGGCAGATCCCGTCAAACGCGATGTGGAGATCAAGGTGCTGATCGACTGCACCGCCGACGAGATCGAAGGTGTGCGACGTCTGCTGGACGATGTCTTGGAGATCGGCGGCATGCTCGTGCTGCGGTCCACGGAGACCGACTGAGGACCGCCGAAACACCTGTCTGACGGGATGAGCCCGGGTCGCAGAGACCGCGCCACGACAAGGCCGAGCAGGATCGCCGTCAACCATCACCTGGGACGTCAGTGGCAAGCATCTACCGGGACAGGACAACAGCCGCGCCCGACCAGCCCCGCCGAATTACCCGGCCTTGCGTCTAGCCTCGGAGCATGGTTGGAACCCCCAGACAGGTGGTCGCCGACGTCCAGCGGATCGCGCGGCGGCGCAACGCCCCGATCGTGCTCGAGCTCGACCTGACGTCCGATCCGGTCGAGGGCGTGCCCACGGACCCGCTGACGGCGGCGGTCTCGCACCGGCGGACCGGCCTGCGGGAGATCGTCGACGGGCTGCGCCGAGCGGCTCGGGACGAGCGCGCGAGCGTCGTCGTGGCGCACGTCGCCGCCTGCGGGATGCCGCTGGCGCGGGTGCAGGAGATCCGGGACGCCGTCGCCGAGTTCCGGGCCTCCGGCGGGGCCGCCTACGCCTACGCGGACACCTTCGGCGAGTTCGGCGGCGGCACCGTCGCCTACTACCTGGCCTGCGCGTTCGACGAGATCTGGCTCGCGCCGCCCGGTGACCTGGGCCTGACCGGCGTCGCGATGGAGACCCCGTTCGTGCGCGACGCGCTCGACCGGCTCGGTGTCACCGTTGAGATCGGTCAGCGCCACGAGTACAAGAACGCGGTGAACACGCTGGTGGAGCGGGACTTCACCCCCGCCCACCGGGAGGCGCTGGCCCGCATCGTCGACTCCAGCGCCGAGCAGATCGTCGCCGGGATCGCGCAGAGCCGGGGCCTGTCGGCCGACCAGGTCCGGCGCATGATCGACATCGCGCCGCTGGCCGGCCACGTGGCGCTCTCCGCCGGCCTCGTCGACCGCATCGGCTACCGCGACGAGATCTACGAGTACGCCCGGGAGCGAGCCCGCGCGCTGGCCGGCCGGGACCCGGGCGATGACGCCGGGGAGACGGTCGAACCGGTTCTGAGGTACGTCTCCGCCTACCGGCGGGCGGCCGTCCGCAAGGCCGAGTCGCCGGTGCGCCGCGCCGGGTCGTTCGCCTCGTCGCTGCCGGCGACGATCTTCCTGCGCGAGTCCGGCCGTTCCCGCACGGGAACGGCCGGTGGTCCCGGGGACGAGAGACCGGCCGGCGCGGCGGGCCCGTCGCGGGCGGGCGCGGACGTGGTGCCGCCGGAGATCGATCCGCACACGTCGGTGGTGGCGCTCGTGCACGGCACCGGGCCGGTGGTCCTCGGCGGAGCCACGATGCCCTTCTCGGGGCCGGTGTTGGCCGCCGACGCCGTCACGGCAGCGTTCCGCGCCGCCGCACGTGATCCTTCTGTGGCCGCCGCGGTCTTTCGGGTGGAGAGCCCTGGAGGCTCCTATGTGGCCTCGGACGTGGTCCGTCGGGAGATCGAACGGTTCCGATCCACAGGCCGTCCAGTAGTGGTCTCGATGGGCTCGGTGGCCGCGTCGGGCGGGTACTTCGTCGCGCTCGCGGGGGACGTGATCGTCGCGAACCCGGGAACGCTGACCGGGTCCATCGGTGTCTTCGGCGGCAAGCAGGTCGTGCGCGACCTGTTCGACAAGGTCGGCATCGGCTTCGGCGCCGTCGCCGCCGGTGAGAACGCGCTGATGATGTCCCCACGCCAGCCGTTCACCCAGGCCGAGCGGGCGAAGCTGGACGAGTTCCTCGACCGCGTCTACGCCGACTTCGTGGACAAGGTCGCCCAGGCCCGCCGCATGTCGCACGGCGACGCCCACGAGCTCGCCCGCGGCCGGGTCTGGACGGGCGCCGACGCCCACCGTCACGGCCTGGTGGACGAGCTGGGCGGGCTGGCCCACGCGATCGACCTCGCCTGGGCCCGGGCCGGCCTGCCGGCGGGGGAGACGCCCAGGGTGCGGCTCACGCCGAAGCCGTCGGTGTTCGACCGGCTGCGCGCGCCGAAGTCCAGCGAGGAGCCGGCCGCGGCGTCCGCGCTGGCACCCGGGCTGGGCGCCGGGCTCGCCGGCCTCGGGCTGCGCGGCGCGCTGCTCGTCGGCGAGCGGCTCCTGGGGGCTGGCCTGGCCCGGGCGGGCCTGCCGGGTGCCGGCCCCCTGGTGATGCCGCCGGTCGGCGAGATCCGTTAGTCCCGCGGGGCCCGGCCGGGCAGAACGCGCGCTGGTTGCGCGACCCCGGAGCATGATCAGGGTGTCACGATGGTGGCGGGACGTCCCCGCGTGGCGCGACCGGGAGGCGACGCGGTGGCGCGCGGGCGGCGGTAGTCTCGCACCGACCGGTTCGTCCGGACGGCGCCGCTCGTCCCCGTGCCCCGGGTCCGCGCCCGCCGGGCTGCCGCGGCGGATCCCCGGTGCCCGTCCGTCCGCCAGCGGTCGTTTCTGTCCGCCAGCAGATGTCTGTCCGCCAGCAGATGCCGTCCCGCGCCGGTGCCCCGGTCGCGTCTCCATCGAAAGGTCGTGCCCGTGCCGTCCATCGAGGCTGTCGGAGCCCGTGAGATCCTCGACTCCCGAGGCAACCCCACCGTCGAGGTCGAGGTCGTCCTGGAGGACGGCACCCTCGGTCGCGCCGCTGTCCCGAGCGGTGCCAGCACCGGTGCCTTCGAGGCCGTGGAGCTGCGCGACGGCGGTGACCGCTACGGCGGCAGGGGCGTCACGAAGGCCGTCGAGGCGGTCATCGGCCGGATCGGTCCCGCCATCATGGAGCTGGAGGCCACCGAGCAGCGTCTGCTCGACGCGACCCTGATCGACCTGGACGGCACGCCCGGCAAGTCCGCCCTCGGCGCGAACGCGCTGCTCGGGGTCAGCCTCGCCGTCGCCAAGGCCGCCGCGGCCTCCAGCGGCCTGCCGCTGTTCCGGTACCTGGGCGGCCCGAGCGCCCACCTGCTGCCGGTGCCGATGATGAACATCCTCAACGGCGGGGCGCACGCCGACACCAACGTCGACATCCAGGAGTTCATGATCGCGCCGATCGGCGCGGGCACGTTCGCGGAGTCGCTGCGCTGGGGTGCCGAGATCTACCAGGCGCTCAAGAGCGTGCTCAAGGGCCGTGGCCTGGCCACCGGCGTCGGCGACGAGGGTGGCTTCGCCCCGAGCCTGCCGACGAACCGGGAGGCGCTCGACCTGATCGCCGAGGCGATCGACAAGGCCGGCTTCGGGCTCGGCGACGACATCGCGCTGGCGCTCGACGTTGCCTCCACCGAGTTCTTCGCCGACGGCTCCTACACCTTCGAGGGCAGCGGCCGGTCGGCCGAGCAGATGATCGACTACTACGCGGACCTGGTCGACTCCTACCCGATCGTCTCCATCGAGGACCCGCTCGCCGAGGACGACTGGGCCGGCTGGACGAGCATCACCACCCGGCTCGGTGCCCGCGTCCAGCTCGTCGGCGACGACCTGTTCGTCACCAACCCGGAGCGGCTGGCCCGCGGCATCGCCGAGGGGGCGGCGAACGCGCTGCTGGTGAAGGTGAACCAGATCGGCACCCTGACCGAGACCCTGGACGCGGTGAACCTCGCGCACCGCAGCGGCTATCGCTGCATGATGTCGCACCGCTCCGGCGAGACCGAGGACACCACGATCGCCGACCTGGCCGTGGCCGTCGACTGTGGCCAGATCAAGACCGGCGCCCCGGCGCGCAGCGAGCGGGTGGCGAAGTACAACCAGCTGCTGCGCATCGAGGAGGAGCTGGACGACGCCGCCCGGTACGCGGGAGCCGGCGCGTTCCCGCGGCGGACGACCACCGGCTGAGCCGACCATGCCCGTCCGGCGTACCGCGCTGACGACGAGGGCCACGCTGCTGGCCGTCGTCATCTGCGTCCTGGTGTTGACCCTGGCCTATCCGTTGCGGCTGTACCTGCAGCAGCAGGCGAAGATCTCCGAGCTCACGCGGGCGAACGCGCAGCGCCAGACCAGGGTCGACGACCTGCGCGCGGAGGTGGCCCGTTACGACGACCCCTTGTGGGTGGCGGACGAGGCGCGCCGCCGGCTGCACTTCGTCCTGCCCGGGGAGAAGTCGTACCTGATGCCCACCGCGCCGCATCCGACGGCGGAGCCCGGAGCGGACGCGGCCGGTGGCTCCGGCGACCAGTCCTGGTACGGCCGGCTGTGGTCACAGCTGGACGAACCGCCGGCTACTCCGACTCCGGCGCCGCCCTCGTGAGCGGCGGCGTGGGCGGTGTAGACGGTGCGGATGGTGTACACGGTGCGGGCGCTGTAGACGGCGCCGGCTGGACGGACGGTGCGGGCGGTGAGCTCGCCGTCGTGCGCCGCCAGCTCGGCCGTCCGCCGCGGGCCGTGCTCGACGTCGCGCACCGCTGTTCGTGCGGGCTGCCGGACGTCGTGGAGACAGCCCCGCGGCTCGAGGACGGCACGCCGTTCCCGACGCTGTTCTACCTGACCTGCCCGCGGGCGGCGGCGGCGATCTCGCGGCTGGAGGGCTCCGGCCTCATGCGGGAGATGACCGCGCGGCTGGGGACCGATCCCGGGCTCGCCGCCGCCTACCGCGCCGCCCACCGCGACTACCTGGCGCGCCGCGACGCCCACGGAACCCTGCCCGGGAACCCGAGCGCCGGTGGGATGCCCGACCGGGTCAAGTGCCTGCACGTGCTGGTCGCCCACAGCCTGGCCGCCGGCCCGGGAGTCAACCCGTTCGGTGACGAGGCTCTCGCTCAGCTCGCCGACTGGGGGGCCCGCGGGCCGTGCGTCGAGCCGGACGGCGCATCCTGTGCGGGGGAACCGGGGGGCTCGCGCGGCCATGCGGCACGCGTCGGCCAGGGACGAGAGGAGACCGCCGGATGACCCGCGTGGCCGCGATCGACTGTGGCACCAACTCCATCCGACTGCTCGTGGCCGAGCTCGACGAGGGGGCGGCCGGCTCCGGTGGGCGGCTGCGCGAGCTGACCCGCCGGATGGAGATCGTCCGGCTCGGCGCCGGCGTCGACCGCACCGGTGAGCTGGCGCCCGAGGCGCTGGCCCGGACGTTCACCGCGCTGCGCGACTACTCCGACGAGATCACCCGGCTCGGCGCGACCCGCGTCCGGATGGTCGCCACCAGCGCCACCCGGGACGCGCGCAACCGTGCCGAGCTGGTGGACGGCGTCCGCGCGATCCTGGGTGTCGACCCCGAGGTGATCAGCGGTGGCGAGGAGGCTGCGCTCTCCTTTGCCGGCGCGATCGGCGATCTCGACGGGGTCGCGACTCCGATCCTGCTGGCCGACATCGGCGGCGGCTCGACCGAGCTGGTGCTCGGCGGCGCCGAGGGCGTGCGGGAGTCGATTTCGGTCAACGTGGGCTGCGTCCGCATGGCGGAACGCCACCTGCACTCCGATCCGCCGGCACCGGAGCAGATCGCCGCGATCGTCGCCGACGTCCACGCGGCGTTCGACCTGGCCGAGCGCACCGTGCCCATCACCACCGCCGCCACCCTGGTCGGTGTCGCCGGGACGGTGACCACCGTCGCGGCACTGGCGGCCGACCTGCCCACCTACGATCCCGACCGCATCCACCTGATGGTCACCTCGGCCGCCGACGTGGCCGCCGTCACCGCGAGCCTGCTCGGGATGACCCACGCCCAGCGCGCCGCGCTGCCGGTGATGCACCCCGGGCGGGTGGACGTCATCGCCGCCGGCGCACTGGTGCTGCGGACCCTCATGGAGCGGTCCGGAACCTCCATGGTGATCGCGAGCGAGCGGGACATCCTCGACGGCATCGCACTCTCGCTGGGCGGAGTGGTCGAGTCCGGGGCTCGGTGAATCTGCCGGGCTCGGGCTGGCCCGGAGACCCGGCCGTCCCGGGCACGCCCGTCGCCCGTTCCGGGCCGGAGGTGGCGACCCTCGCCGGGACGGCGCCGGACTGCGACGAGCTTGACGCGCGGATTTCGGTCTGCCGGGCCTGCCCGCGGCTGGTCGAATGGCGCGAGGAGGTGGCCGCTGTCCGCCGGGCCGCGTTCGCCGACCAACCCTACTGGGGACGGCCGGTGCCGTCGTTCGGGCCGGCCGACGCGCGGACGTTGATTGTCGGCCTCGCCCCGGCCGCGCACGGCGGCAACCGGACAGGCCGGATCTTCACCGGCGACCGCAGCGGGGACTGGCTGTTCGCCGCGCTGCACCGGGCCGGCCTGGCCGCCCTCGGGACCTCCGTCTCCGCCGGCGACGGCCAGCGGATGACCGGCGCGCGCGTGGTCGCCGTCGTCCGGTGCGCGCCGCCGGCGAACAAGCCCACCCCCACCGAGCGGGACACCTGCCGGCCCTGGCTGGTCCGGGAGCTCGAACTGCTGCGACCGGCCCTGCGGTCGATCGTCGTGCTGGGCGGATTCGCCTGGTCCGCGCTGTGGCCGGCGCTCGCGCGGGCCGGCTATCCGACGCCGGCGCGGCGCGTTCCGTTCGGCCACGGCGTCACGGCGGACGCGGGTCCGGTGCGGGTCCTCGGGTGCTACCACCCGAGCCAGCAGAACACGTTCACCGGCCGGCTGACCGAGCCGATGCTCGACGCCGTCCTCGCCGCCGCCGTGGCCGATCCGGTGGCCCAGGAGGGCTGATGGCGGCATCGTGGCCCCGCGGAGCTGATGGTGGTCCCGCGAGCTGACGGTGGTCCCGCGCGCCGGCTCCGGGAGGCTCCGGCGTGCAATCGTCCGGCGCCCGGCTCGCTCCGGTGACGTCCCGGGCCGCCCGGACGGGAGCCCGGGTCGTCCTCGGTGGGGCGCGTTGCGTGGGGCCGCGAATCGCCGCGCGGCCAGGTGACCGAAACCACGGTGAAGGTCGAGTCTTGCGGAAACGTCCATTACCGTATCCGGTGGGAGCACGACTTCCCGTATGCGGGGACAGTGGGCCAGATCACGCCGCGACCGCCTATCGGACTAACGGACGGGTCGTGCGGCGAAGGCTCGGTGTGGTCTTCGAGGCTTGGCGTGTCTGCCCGTGGCAGCCGCATTTTTCCTCGTCGAGAAGGTGGTTCACCGCGGATCTCATTGTCTGCGGGGATACCGACCGGCGAACCCGCCGGCCGTCGTGGTGGGCCGGGTCGGGCCGTCCGGCCCGGGAGTGGCGTCCGGCGGTGGTCGCGCGGCCCCCTTCGCCCAGGACGGGTGGCCCCGGGTCCAGGTCGCTCGTGATGTCGCTTTGCGCTTCCGATCCCATGCGGAAGGTGTCCTCCAGGTGCCTGTTGGGATGCCACTGTGTAGCCAGCGTCACCCCGGAACGGCGGACCGCGCAGGCACCGGTGGGCGGCCCGGCGGAGACGCCGGGGGAGGGCCGGCGACCCGGAGACGGCCGGCCGGGCCTGGTCCGCGCGTCCGCGGGCCGTCCTCGACGGAGCCGGAGCCGAGACCGCCTTCCCGGTGCCCGCTGAATGGCCTTTGAAATAGGTCCGCCGTCCCCGGCCGGTGTCGGCAGAACAATATCGAGGGCATGCCGGAGGATTCTGCTCGGCACTGGTACCGGATTCCGATTGGCGCCGTGAGCGCCGGTGGGGCCGTTCACGCGGCTGCCGTGGGTGCGGATTCCCTCGCCGCATCGCTGATAACGACTCGAATCGTTTGGGACGGTGCCGCCGGGCCGCGCCGGCGCCCGGCGCGCGACGTCTTTCGCGCCCGGGTGGGCGCTTTGTCGCACCACCTAGCCGGCCGGCTGGTTCGCCCGGCGGGTCGGACCGGTCCGACCCGCCGGGCGAACCGGAGGGCCCTCCTCGAACACGCCCCGCTGTCATCCTCGCCGCCGGGCCCGGCGGCGGCGCTCGCGCTCGGCACGGAGTCGCCGGGCCGGCGGTGGACAGGTCGCACGCCGCAACCGACGCTCGGGCGGCCTCCGCGGCCGCGGTCGCCTGGCGGGATCGACCGCCACGACTGGGATTGCCGGCCCGCCGGTCGGCCGGGACAGCGGGTGCCGGTGGGCGGCCTGCCGGCGGGAACGCGTGGCGCCGGACCGCCGGGCACCAGCCTGGCTCCGGCCCGGCCCCGGTGGGCGGAGTGTCGTCCGTCCGTGGGCGGGGGGCGGAAGGACCGGGACATTCGGTATTCTTGATCTTCGCGCGTGCGGCGGGGGGCGGGCCGGAGACCGGCCCGAGGGGGGCTGGGGGAGCGTCATGGGTGAGCCCGTGGCCGTCCCCGCCCCCTCCCGGATTCGAACCGTGGAGTGACCGCACGCCGCGGGAGAGCGGCGTCCGCGTCACGGTCGTCACAAAGAGTCACGAATTCGTCCGCGCCGGCCTCTCCGCACGACTTTTCCTGCGATGTGTCATTCCCAGACCCTACGTAGCGTGGTAGAAACATCAGCGATGTGAACGAGCCGGTGTATCCCAACAGGTAGAGGAGGCTGTCCTAAAAACAGCTCGAGTGTCGGTTCGACTCCGACCACCGGCACCCATCAATGTCGACCGCCGCGCCTCGTAATCCCCCATGGGGGATTACGAGGCGCGGCGGTCGACAGGCTCGTGATCAGTCTTGCCCCCCTTCGCCTGAAGGGCGCCTCCGTACGGTCTGATTCCCACTGGGACGCGCATTGCGTCCACTCCTGTCCCTTTCACCCCTTCTGTTGCTGATCGATGGGCGAGGCCCCCGGGCTGCGCCACCCGGCGATCGGCTGATCGTCTCCGGCCTGCCGACGGGATCACGTTGCGCACCGGGTGCGGAACGGTCGTCATCCGGTGGCCGTTGTACTGTGCGATCGCGTGCGGCAGGTGGCCCGTCCGCGACTCGCTGGGGAGGTCCAGGCCCGATGGCAGAGCTGCGTTCATCCAACCCGGCGTTCACCCGGTCGGGCTTCGGTCAGAGCCGTTCGCCGGTCCCGCCGGCCGGTCCCTGGCCGCAGGGCGGCCCTGCTCCGTGGCCGGGTGGCCCGCCGCCCACCCCGGTGCACGACAGGCTGACCTTCGACGACGTCGTCATGCACACGCTCGGCGTGTTCGCGGTGATGCTGGTCGGCGCGGGTATCGGCTGGTACCTCTCGCCCGACTCGCCGGGCATCGCGCTCGGGGCCGGTGTCGCGGCGCTCGCGCTGAGCTTCGTCATCTCGCTCCGCAGCCGGATCAGCCCGCCGCTCGTGGTGGTCTTCGCCGTGCTGGAGGGCCTGCTCGTCGGCGGGGTCTCGCGGTTCTACGAGTCCGCGTTCTCGGGCATCGTGCTCCAGGCGCTGCTCGGCACCGCGCTGGTGTTCATCGCCATGCTGGTCGCCTACCGCAGCCGGCGGCTCCGAGCCACCCCCCGTATGGCGCGGATCGTCACGGGCGCTCTACTGGGCGTGGTGCTGCTCGGCGTCACCGACCTCGTCATCAGGGCCGTGTCCGGCAGTCACCTGCCCGTGATCAACGACGCGTCGCCGCTGGGCATCCTGTTCAGCATCGCGGTGCTCGCGGTGGCCAGCCTGCAGTTCATCCTCGACTTCGACTACATCGAGCGGGCGGTCGCCTCCGGCGCGCCTCGCGAGGAGGCCTGGCGGGCCGCGTTCGGTCTGCTGATCGGCTTCGTGTGGGTGTACCTGGAGCTGCTGCGCCTGCTCTCCAAGCTCCGCCAGTAGCCCCGTGCGCTCCGGCAGCAGCCCCGGCGGGCTTGGTCCCCGGCCCTCGGCCGCCGTACGCGGCAGAGGGCGTCAGCCGGAGCGGTCCGGGCCCGCGGTGGTCGGCGTGACCCTGATCAGGCAGCGCTGCTCGCGCACCATCGCGGCACGGTAGTCATCCCAGTCCGGGTGCTCCCCCGAGATCTGGCGGTAGTAGGCGACCAGCCCGTCAAGGGCGTCGGGTAGCCGGATGATCTCGGCCGTGCCGCTGATCTGCACCCACGGCCCGAAGAAGCCGTCGGGGAGCACACACAGGTGCACCCGCGGATCCCGTTCGATGTTCGTGACCTTCAGCGCGGTGACGCGGGTGCTGATCACCAGCGTGTCGCCCTCCACGCCGACCAGCACGGGAGACAGCTGCGGGGTGCCGTCACGGCGGGTGGTACCCAGGACGGCACGATGATGCTCCAGGACGAAGGCCCGGGCGGCGGCGAGATCCACGCCGCCATTCTGGTCCAGCGAGCCCGCGCCCGCCGGACAGCCCCGCCGGACCGATCCTGCCGGCGGTCGGGCCGGGCCGGCAGCCCGGCCCGCGCCCGGCCGCCGGCCGGGATCATCGATCAGACGCGGATCGCGCGCCGACGCAGGTCGGCTTCGTGCACCACGGCCGCCGCGTACCGGTGCGGCAGGCTGTGCGCGTCCCGCAGCCAGCCCACTCGTTCCGAGAAGCGCAGCAGCCCGGGCCCGTCGTGCAGGCGGGCGAGCCAGTGCCCGACGTCGTGTCCGGTCGCCTTCGGCATGCGGTCGATGAGTCCCTGGTGGATCTGCGGGGAGCGGTACTGCGACATGCGCGCCTCCAGAGGTTGAACCCGACGTCAACGGACCATGAAGCGAGCGTGCCTCATACCACACGTCTGAGCAAGACCCGGGAGTGCCATCGTCGGGTATCCTGCCCGGATGTCGGATTCGGTCCGCGAGCTGTCCCGGCAGACGAACCTCCTGCTCTCCCGCGCGCGGAGCTGGACGGGCTCCTCCTGGGACGTGCGGATCCCCACCGGGGAGACGCGCGCCGCCCGGCTCCGCACGCTGATCGACGAGCTGGCCATGCTCGGCCGGCAGGCCGGCAGCGGCGCTCCGCTCGGCGTCCGCCCGCCGCGGGTGGCGGATCACGCCCTGCCCGACCAGCTCATCGTCCTCGCGGACGACTTCCTCGACGCCGTCACCTCGGCCGACCGGTCCGCCGCGCCGGGCCGGAAGGCCGATCTGATGGGCCGCGCGCTCACCGCGGTGAGCACCGCCCGCAATGATCTCGACGGCCCGGGTTTCGGCTTCCGGCCGCGCTGACCCCGGCGCCGCCGACCCCGGCCGTGCCTGGTCCCGGCTGTGCCTGGTCCCGGCTGTGCTGGTTCCGGTCTGCTGGTCCCGGCCGTGCGTTGTGGTGCCCGGTGTCAGCTCAGGTGCCAGTCTCCGCTGAGTGTGTGCAGGACCGGGCCCGCTGCCAGCCGTGCGCCGTCGAGGGTCAGGTGGACGCCGTCACGGGTGCGGATGAGCACCGAGTGGCCGCCGCCGTCCGTCAGATAGTCGGTGTAGGCGCCGCCGTTCGACAGGGTCGGCCGCAGGTCCAGGAAGCGCGCCCCGGGAACCCGGTCGGCGGCCGCACGGGTCGCCTCGTTCATCCGTGTGAAGTACCCGTTCAGTGTGGTCGAGCGGGCGGGAGGCAGGCCGAGCCAGTACACCCGGCGGGTTCCGCCGTCCGACCAGATGCGCATCAGCACGATCGCCCGGCGGCGGTACTCGGCCTCCCACTGCGGTGAGCCGGCCGGGAGGATCGTGCCGTCCGGCTGGGTGATGCCCTGGCCGTCGTTGCCGCCCATCGCCACCACCACCGCCTCGGGGTCGCGCTCGGCGACCTGGTGACGGGCGTGGGTGGCCCAGTCGAAGAAGTCCGGGCGGACGAGGCCGGTGCCGAATCGGGTGTCGGTCTCGGCGCGGATCGCCGGCGGTGCCGTCTTTGTGATCGTCGGTCCCAGCGACTCGGTCAACGAGTCACCCGTGACCAGCACTCGCAGCGGGTCGGCGGGGGTGGGGGTGCGCAGCGCGCCCGCCGCGTCGCCGTCCCGGCTTCGGTCTTTGACCTGGCCGGTTCCGGTGCCGGTGTTGGCGTTGGCATCGGGCTCGGCGAGCGCGGCCGCGGCGGCGAGCTCGGAGTCGTCGGCCTTGCCCACGGTCGGGTCGGGGTGCCCGAAGGCCTTCGTCAGCAGCCGGTCGGGCTGGTTGAGCCGCAGCGCCGAGGTGACCTCGTCCAACGGACGGGCCACGCCCAGCACCAGGTCCCGGGTGGTGCCGGGCGGCATCCCCTCACCGGCGTGCACCATCGCGGCCGAGCGCAGGACCGCCAGCAGGGCCAGGCAGGCCACGACGAACAGCAGCGCCCGCCGGGCCGACACGGCCGGCGTGGCGGGCTCCGCGGGCGTGGCCGGCTTCGCGCGCGGGGAGGGAGGGGGAGCCGTGGGGGGCGCCGCCGGAGCGGTCGGCGCGCTCGGTGACCTGGCCTCCGGCGTCATCGGACGGGTCCGTGGAGCCAATACGCCGGGCTGCGCCGGTGCACCGGGCGCGGCCGGTCGCCATCCCGGCGGGGAGCCGGCGCGGTTGGCGCCGATGCCGCGGGCTCGTCGCGCTGCGTCATGGCCTCCCCCGAGACTGTCGAGTTCTATGTGCTCAGGTGGTTACCTTAAGTGATGATCATTGTCGGTGCAGGCCGTGCGCCTGGTGCGTCCGATGTGCGGCGTGCGGGGTGCGGCAGGCGGATGACGCGCGGGCGCGGGCTTCGTCAGAACCGGAAGTAGGTAGCGCGGTCATCGGCTGTCGCCAGCGGTCGTTACCTATTGTCATCTGTGCAGTTCAGAGCACATCTCGATCAACGTCGGTTGTCGCCGATGGTCGCCTCTAGCCGGCTCTCGCGTGTCCACGATGTGTCCACGGGTGCCGCTGTGGATCACTGGTCGGACTGGCCTGGCCGATGCTCTTTGATCCACGCCTCGACATCGCCGATGGTCCAGAACCGCGACCGGCCATGCATGAAGCTCGGCGGCGGGAAGCTCTCGGAGTTGGCGAGCTGACGCGCGCGTTCCTGTGTCAGCCCCAGGCGGCGCGCAATGTCGGCGGTCGTCCACAGCGCGACGGGGTCCGGCGGAGTCATGACGGAATCGTACTTGCAACGTTTCCAAGTACGGGTTAACTTGCAACTGTTCCAAATGCGCGGTCCCGCCCGGAGTTGCACCTCCGAACGGGACCTCGACCCGAACCCCTGCTCACACAGGAGGCCAAGTCGTGGTTCCCACGATCCCAGACGGGCACGGTCCCGCGCCCGTCATCCCCGCCGCCGACCTCGAGCCGACCGCCGAGCAGATGGCCGAAGAACGGGCGCACTTCGCCAGCTGCGCCAACTTCGACGCGGCGCGCGCCGAGCTGGCCATCACCACCGTGCACATCGAGGCCCTGGCGGCGGCGCTCGCGGCGGGCCACACGTTCGTCGCGGCGATGCGGGTGCAGGCGATGCTGGCGTCGCGGCGCGCGTACGTCGAGCGGCTCGCCGAGCTGGACGCCGCCCACGCGGCCCGGACGGCGGGTACCCGATGACCGCCCAGGATGTGCACCGCGCCGGTCTGGCGGTCCGGCACCTGCTCGACGCAGACGGCCCCTACGGGGACGGCGCGGCGGCGGCCATTGACGTGATGATCGCGCACATGGAGTCCCCGGCCGGCGACTCCGAGGCCGAGCGTCTGCACCGCGAGTTCCTGGCCACCCTCGACGACCGGACGGCACCGTTCACCACCGGTGTGGTCGATGCCCTCGACGTGGTCGTCGAACTGATCGCGGCCGTCCGTGCCGAGCGTCCCAAGCGGGGTGCGGCGTGAAGGCCCCGGGATGGGTCGAGCGGTTCCTGGTGATGGCGCTCCCGGCGCTGCTCGGCGCCGGCGTGTTCGCTGTGGCGTTCGCGCACATCGTGGAACTGGCGGTGTGGGCGGGTCAGCCGGCGTGGTCGGCTGTCCTGCTCGCGTGCACCGGTGAGGCTATGGCGGTCGCGGCGATTCTGGAGATCCGCCACCGGCAGTACCACGGGGGAAGTCTCGTGATGCCGGTGATCGTGCTCGTCGCCGCGGTGGTGTTCTCCGGTGCGTGCAACCTGGCGGCGGCGCTGGCCGACCGCGATCCCGTGACGGGCCGGCTCGCCGGCGAGCCGGGGGTCTGGCGGCCGACCATGGCCGTGTGGGTCGTGGTGGCGTTCGGATGCGTCGCCGGGCTGAAGGCGACCCGGTCGCACACCGCGGCGGTCGAGCAGGTGGCACCGGCGGCCGTCGAGGTGGCACCGGTGCCGGAGCGGACGCCGGAGCCCGTGACCGCGCCGGCACCACCGCCGGCTCCGGAGCCACCGGCAGCCGGTACCGGTGCCACGTCGCGCGGCTCCGGCCGGCACGTCCTGGCCGAGCTCGTGGCGAAGTTGCCGGCGGACGACCCCCGGTCGGAACGGCAGCTCGCCGCGGACCTGGCCCCGGTCGCCGGCCTGGCTCCGTCCACAGCGCGCCGGTACCTCGGCGACCTGCGGAAGACGGTGGCGGCATGAACGGCATCCGTGCGGATCTGCGGTCCCTCCCGCTGTGGTGCGCCGGCGTGCTCGTGGTCCTGGCGGCCGTCGTGCTCGTCGTGCGCGCGGCCGGTCTGCTCGTGTGCGTGCTCGTGGATGCGGCCGAGCGGGTCGAGGCGGCCGCTTCGGGAGCGGCTGGTATCCGCCCCTTGGGGGCGTCGGTCGTGGTGCTCCCGGACGGTGGTGTCCGGTGACGGCGGAACAGGTGGAGCTCGTGGGCGACGTCGTTCCCGGCCCGTGGGTTCCCCAGGCGGCTTCCGCGTCGCTGGCGGTGGTCGAGGAGCCAGCGGCACGTGCGGTGTCGGGCGGATCGCTGGTTGATCCGATCCGTCTGCCCGCATGGACGACGGATCGGGCGGTACGTCGGGCGACGGCGCGGCACGGCGCACGTCTGGCCGGGCGGGCGGCGGCCCGGTCGACGTGGCGTGGCCCGGTCGCGGTGCTGCGCGGCACGTGGCGGGCGGGGCGGTTCTGGTGGTCCTGGGTCCGCGCCGAGGACCTGGCCGTCGAGCTGCGCGACCCGCAGACCGGCCGTCTCGGTAAAGAGGTCTTCGTGGTCCGGGAGCACCGGCGGGTCCGCTGGTTCCTCACCGGCGCCGGCGCGGGCACGACCGGCATCGTCGAGGTGGCCGCCGCGGCGATGGTGGGCGAGTGGGTTCCCGCCCTTTCCTGCGCGGTCGCCGTAGGCGCGGCCGGTCTGGCCGGGCGGCGCCGCCTGGCGGCCGGTGAGTTGCTGGCGCCCGGCATCGAACCGGATGTGCACCGGGACCTGGCGCCCGAGCACCTCGACGCGGCGTTCCGCGCGGCTGGTCTCCTCAAGGGTCAGACCGGGCTCGTGCTGTGCGCTCCGGTCGTGCGCGACCGCAACGGGCGGGGATGGGAGACCGTCCTCGACCTCCCCCGCGGCGGCGGGAAGACGGCCGCGGACGCGATCGGGAAGCTCCCCACGATCGCGGCCGAGCTCGGTGTCGACGAGATCCAGCTACTCATGACCCGCGTGCGGGCCCACGAGGGTGGGCACGGCCGGCGGCTGTCGTTGTGGGTGGCCGACGACGATCCGTATCTCGGCCCGCCGACACCGTCCCTGCTGATCGACGTCGAGCGGTTCGACTTCTGGAAGGCGGTGCCGTTCGGGCAGGACGCCCGCGGGAACCGCGTCGAGATCCTGCTGTTGTGGCAGTCGGCGTTCTTCGGCGGCCTCCCGCGGCGCGGGAAGACGTTCTCGATGCGGCTGCTCGTCGCCGCGGCCGTGCTGGACCCGTGGGTGCAGATCTGGTTGGCGGACGGGAAGGGCGGGGCGGACTTCCGGGCCATGGCGCAGGTCGCGCACCGCTACGTCTCCGGTGCCGATCCTGACGACCTGGCCGCGTTCGAGTCGATGCTCGACGAGCTCATCTCGGAGATGTCGCGGCGGTTCGCGTTGCTCGCGAGCCTGCCCGCGTCGCTGTGCCCGGAAGGCAAGCTCACCCCGGAGATCATGCGGCGGTACAACCTCCCGCTGATCCCGCTGGTGATCGACGAGTTGCAGGAGTACTTCGAGGCCGTCGAGGAGGAGAAGGACCGGCAACGGATCATCGGGAAGTTGGCCCGGATCGCCCGGCGCGGCCCGGCCGCGGGGATCATGCCGGTCTACGCGAGCCAGCGGCCCGACGCGAAGTCGGTCCCGACCAAGCTTCGGGAGATCGTCACCTTCCGGTACTCGACACAGGTGACCGACCGGACCTCATCCGACATGGTGCTCGGCGACGGGAAGGCGCGCGCCGGAGCGGACGCCTCGGTGCTCTCGGCCGAACACAAGGGCGTCGGGGTGCTGGTGACCGGCCCGGCGTCGTTCGTCACCGTGAAGGCCGACCTGCTCGACAACCCGGAGTTTGAGGTCATCTGCCAGCGTGGCCGCGCGCTCCGCCTGGCCGAAGGAACCCTCACCGGGCAGGCCTGCGGCGACATCCCCGCGGCCGCCGCAGCAGTCGGCTACGTCGTCCCGGCCGTCATCGGTGACGTCCTCGAGGCCTTCGGGCAACGGGCCCGGATCTGGACGGAGGACCTGCTCGTCGAGCTGCGCAACCTCGACGAGGACGTCTACGGCGACTGGGACGGCACCCGGCTCGCCGCCGAGCTGGAGGACGCGGGCGTGAACCGCACCCGCAAACAGGTCAAGATCGACGGCGAGAACCGAGCGGGGTGGTATCGCTCCGACGTCGAGGGCGCGCTCCCGCCCGACGTCCTCGCCGCCCGGCCGGTAGGCGGAGCCCCGTCTACCCCGGTCGGTGCGAGCGCCGGCATGTAGAGGTCCCTCTCTACCCGCGTAGCGGGTGCCGTAGAGGCCCCTGATCTGCGAGGTAAGGCCGGTAGAGGGCGCAGAAGGCGGGCCCGTCCCCATCCCGGGGGCGGGCCCGTTCCGCTACCGATAGGGTGTGCCGATC
This sequence comes from Parafrankia sp. BMG5.11, assembly GCF_004337455.1. Lineage (NCBI taxonomy): Bacteria > Bacillati > Actinomycetota > Actinomycetes > Frankiales > Frankiaceae > Parafrankia > Parafrankia sp. BMG5.11. The sequence continues at coordinate 114,452 of NZ_SJXI01000028.1, forward strand.
CCTCTCTGTGGGGTTGGAATGTGCAGGGGCCGGCGGGCGCTGAACCACCCAATCCGCCGGCCCCGTTCTATGTCCCGGCGCGCTCCGTGGGGTTGTGTCCCTACAGGGACTTGAACTCCCACGCGGGCGGTTCAGCCCTGCTCACGCCACCCGGGGCGGTTCGCGTCGAGCCAGACTTCGACATCCGTCCTGCGCCACAGCCGGACCGTGCCGTCGGTGCTCGTGAACCAGGGCGCGGGGAAGTCCCGATCACGAGTGATCGTGTAGCCGCGGGTGCGGCCGACGCCCAGCCACGCCCGGATGTCTCCGAAGGTGACCAGGTCTCCCGGGCGGGCGCAGTCGTCGTGCTCTCCGGTGCTGGCCATAGGTTCGGACTGTGGGGCGGGAACCTACGTTGACGATGTCTGCACTGTGCATAGGTTCACTGACGCGCTACCGTGCCGGAAACGCGCGAGCCCCGCCGGTATGCACACCGACGGGGCTCTGTGGCCGACCCTGTATGGAGGACCGACCCGTGACCACATCATCCCCGGAGCAAGACGACCAGGCCCCCGACGCCGCCGTCCCGCGCGCACCGCGACTCGACGAGCCCGGGTTCAGGATTCGTGAGAGCCACGTCGACGGCACCGTCGACGTGATGGCCGACATCGGGGTGAGCGCCGGCCGGCTCGTCGACCGGCTCGCGATCCACACCCCGATCGCGTCCGTCCTCACCAGCGCGGCCGTCGAGGGCGGGCGGCTGCTGCTGACGTTCACCAGGCCGCAGCGGTGAGCGCGCACCTGCATCTCGACGCGGCCCGGCACCGCGCCTCGGCAGTGCTGGACCGGCCGGTGGTGCTCGTCGGTCTGCTGCTGCTCGACGAGCAGGGCGAGCCGGCCAGGATCGTTGGCCCGTTCGCGTCGGAGACGGCGGCCCGGCAGTGGGCGCGGCAAGACGGCATCACCGCGTTCCGGGTGCTCCCTGCGCAGGTGCCCAGGGTCCGGATGTGACCGGGCCCGGCGGGGTCCTGGACCTCCCTGTGCCCGCCGGCATCACCCGGGACGCCCTGCTCGCCCTGCTCGTCGAGCAGGTGCCGGCGGGCGCCCGGCTCACGTGGACGCAGACGCTCGAGGACGACCCCCCGGACCACATCCTGAGCTGGGAGTCGGCTCCGCCGGCGGGCGCCTGATCGACCGACGTAGCGGCCCGCATCCTCGGAGGGTGCGGGCCGCGGCACGGGCGGAGTCAGCCCACGCTGAACCCCCACCGGTCAACCTGCTCGACGAGGTCGGTGAACGCGCCGGGCCGGTCGCGGTTGAGCTTGTGAATCGTGGCCACCACACCGGCTGTGGGCCTGGTCTGCGCCAGCTCGACCGCCAGCGCCGCGTAGGCGTGTGCGTTGTCGACGTCACCGGCTCCCAGGGCGGCCTGAGCTTGCCCCAGCCACACGAACGTGCGCAGTCCGACCGACGTCCGGCCGGCGAGCAGGTCGCCCGCCTCGGCCAGACGCGGGGCGGCCTCGTCGTGCAGCCCGGCACGGGTGAGCGCGAACCCGCCGTACATCAGCACCGAGACCGGGTGGTAGGTCGCCAGCGGGTAGCCGGGGGTGCCCCACACATCGTCACCGAGGCGGCGGTGGGTCTCCTCTGCGGCCACGACCGCATCGAGGGTGATGTGGGCCTGACCGGACCGGGACGCGGTCGATGCCTCCTCAAGCAGCGCGACCACCGCGGCCGGCGTGCTCCCGGCCGCCGCGCGGGCCCGGCGGGCGATGTCCAGCGACGCCCGTGTCCGGCCGTCCTGCTTCGCCAGCGCGCCAGCGGCGACCGCCCACGCGAGCCCGGCCGCCTGGGCGTCACCGGCCTCGACCGCCAGCGATGCGGCCATGTCCGCCGTCCGGGCGGCGTCGGCATGCTCGCCGAGCGCGCTGGACACGGTCGCGGACATGGCGAGTACCTGGCTGTAGGCGACCCGGGCATCCCGGGTCATCGACGCCGGAAGGTTGTCGGTCAGCACGGGCATCAGGGAGTGCTCGGCGCCCTTGAGTACCCGCGCCACCTTGCTCGGCGCGGTGGTGTCGAAGGTGGCGGCGAGGCTGGACACGGTGCGCTGCACCGAGGCCAGGGTGAGGGCCGGTCCGTCGGCCGACAGGCGGCTCATCGGGACACCGTCCAGGGCGACACCGGCTGTGCCGGCGAGCACGAGTGCGATGAAGTGGCGCCGGTCGACCCTGGGTAGTCCAGAGCTTCCGGGCAGGGGTAGGGCGTGATCCATCGTGTCCTCCGCAGGTAGGACTGTGGATCGAGTGTCCGTGCTCTGCGGGATCGAGTCGACCCCCGTGTGATCCTCCGCATGGCGCCGATCATCCCGCCAGCGTGACCGGCCTGTCACCAGTGTCGGAGCAAAAAGGCGACACCCGCGCGGTTCCCTGCGGAGGACCGTGGCGCGGGTGTCGACGATCATCGTAGCCGGAGCGGACCCTACCCACCACACCAGCGCGGACGGATTCGGCCGTCTCCGTCCATCTCAGGGCGCCGTTCTCGGCCCCCAGAACGGCCACGACCCGCCGGGGATGGCCGGCGGGCCGGTGGTCCCGCCCGGTGTGCGGATGATCGCCAGCTCCGCCCCGGACGGAGGACCACCCCCAGCACCGCGGGACGCCGACGGCGCCGGGGGCAACGTCTCCTGACCGCCGGTCCCGAGTTCGGCAGAGCAGGGCCGGCGGCCGGGCGGGGTGCCGCGGGCCATGCCGGCATCCCCTTGCAGTAGGCCCACCGGCGCCCCGGTTGGCCCCTGCCCCGGGGCAAGCCGGTCAAACCCCCGGCCCGGCCGTCACCCCCCGCCGGTATCCGAACGGCGCTCTACGGCCGTCTCAGCGGCTCGTCCGGGACACTGGGTGATGTCCAGCCCGAGGAGGTCACCATGCCCGGACCACTACCGAAGTACCGCGATGGCCAGCGTCGGAAGGCGGCCGGCGGCGGGTTCGCGGTCGACCTACCCGCGGCCGGCCAGACCGGCCCGCCTCCCGCGTGGCCGTTGGCCACGCAGGCCGAGGGCGAGGCGGAACGCTGGGCGCTGCTGTGGACGTCGCCACAGGCGGTCGCGTGGGAGGCCCTCGGGTACGGCGTGCGTGCCGTTCTCGCGCGTTACGTCCGCCTGGCGGTGCACTGCGAGACCGGCGACGCGCCGGCCGCCCTGCTCGGCGAGCTCCGCCAGGTCGAGGACCGGTTCGGGCTGTCGCCGCTGGCGATGGCGAAGCTCCGGTGGGCGGTGGTCGAGGAGGTCCCGGCCGACGTCGCCGAGCACCCTGCCGCGCGACTACGCGCCGTGGACGGCGCCGGGCGACCGGGCAGGGGCGTCCGGGCGGTCGACAACCCTGCGTGATGTCACTGCATGTGACATCGGGGCGGCCGGCGGACCGTCCGAGCCACCCCGACGGACGTCACGTTGGGTGACTCGACCCGAGTGACGGACAGTGACCCCCGGGCGGGGCGTCACCGTGGGTGACACCCGCTGGCCGTCACGATGCGTGACGGCCGGCGATGATCATGCGACCTGGGAACCCGCGCGGGGGTCGAGAAGCATAAGGATGGGTCCGGCCCTGGCGGCCCAACGGACCTGAGGGGGGCGGGGGGCCGGGGCCACCCTCCGTAGACCAGGACAGGCCCAGCGGCCACGATCCGTCACATCACTCCCAAGCTCGCTGTAACGCTGAGTCGTCATCGACTCAGAGTGATCGATCATCGATGTCACACATCGTGTCTTCCGTGGCTCGACCCCTGCTTACTCGGGGTAGCAGCGACGGGGTGTGGCACCCACCCTTGCTCACCCTTGCCCACCACGCACCGTAACCCCCCTGCCGTCATGACTCCCCGTAGCCAGGGCAGGGAGGGGGTTCGTCTCACCCCGCCCCGCTCGGGGCAGGCGGGGGTCCCTCGCCCTACCGGGCCCCTCGGCTCCACCGCACTCGGGTCGAGTCGCCCACCCACCAACACCAGGCACCGCGCGAACGGGGCTGTACGGCCCACACAGCCCCGTGAACGCGCGAGGACCCCCACCCCCCTGCTACGAGGGGTGGGGGTCCTGTGTCCTGCTCAGGCGACCTGCATCGCCTCGACCACGGGCAGGGCGGCGAACTCCGCCAGCGTCGGCGCAGGCAGCGTCTCGCCCACCTCGACCACTGCACCCTGCTGCGCGCCGTGGGTCATCAGGGCCATATACGCCGCGCGGTCCGCCTCGGCCTCCCGGGCTACCTCGTCGAGCTCGTCGAGGGTGACGTCAGGCAGTCCGCGCAGCCGGGCACGGACCGCGTCCGCGTAGTACTCCCGGCCGGCCGCGGTCACATCGTCGTCGACGAGGTGCCCCAGCTCGTGCAACCAGACGTACGCCGCGTTGTATGCGGGGTCGAGCTGGACCAGGGCGGCGGGTACCTCGTCGCCGCGGCTGGTGGTGAGGGTGACGTGGCTCCGTGCCACTCCGGCCGCCTCACCGGCCAGGTCGACCACGACCACGACCAGGGCGCGGCCGTCACGCTGCACATGGTCACGCACCGCCTCGACGTGGTGCAGCGGCGGCAGGCGGGGGTCGAGGTGGCAGGGGCCGCCGGCGTAGGTGGGCACCAGGCGGCCGTGGCGGGGCGTCATGAGGATGCCCGGGGAGGTCCGGACGTCGGCGACCCGCGCGGCCTGGTACAGCCAGGACCCGACCCGGTCGCCCTGGACCACGTCGCCGAGGTGCTCACGCAACGCGAGACGCGCACCGAGGTCACCATGCCGAACGACCGCGCGCGCGAACGCCCCGTGGTGCCTCGTGAGGGGCGGAAAGACCACCATCCCCTCGTACCAGTCCAGCTCCCCCCGCTCGACCATCGTGCGCAGCAGCTCCGGCCACGCGACGGCGTCGAGCAGGCTCACCCGAACACCCGCTCGAGAACGCCCCCGTTCACCAGCGGGACACCCTGCCCGGCCGCGGCCCGGTCGGCGGCGGCCAACGCGGCCCTCACGGTCGCGGTGTCCCGCCCCGCGAACACGTCCCGCACCCGCTCGTGGCGTCTGGCCGCGGGCCCGTACAACGTGGCGTTGAGCAGCTCGGCCGCCTCGGCCTCCGTCCACCGTCGTGGACTGGTCATCGTCTGTCCTTCCTGTCGAGATGGCCCGGGACCGGCCACGGCCCGCAGTGGGTACGGACCGTGGCCGATCACCGGGAGTTGCCGAGGGTCAGGCAGCGACCGGCTCGCCGGCGGGGTCGCGGTCGAGCAGGCCGAACTCACTCGGCGCGACCCAGTCCGAGGAGAAGATGACCTTCCGGGCCCACCCGGCCCACGGCTCCCGGTGGATCACCGCCCCCGGCGCCACCTTCCGGGCGCGCGCCAGGTGCAGCCACAGCGCGCGGGCACGGACCGGGTCGGAGCCCACCCACTCGCCATAGCTGGGCCGAACGATGCCGTCCTCGCCGCGGACGTTGCGCGCCTCCGGCTTCTCCCGCAGCCGCGACGCCTCAAGGTCGAGGTCGGCGGCCGTCCACGGCTCGTGCCACCGCTCCGCCGGGTCGAAGAAGATCTTCGCGTTACGGCCCGGCTGGGCGTTGCCGAACGACCGCATCCGGTCGTACAACAGGCCGGTCTGCCCGAGCGCGTCCGGGGCGTCCGGCGGGCACCACACGTACGTCCGGCGCGGTTCCACCTCGGTGATGTAGATCCGGCCGGCGTCGTCCTTCCAGGCGTTGTAGATCCGGCGGCGCTCCATGGCCGTGGCCGCCCGGACCTCGTCGATCAGGGCGGGGTCGACATGGATCGGACGGGCCGGCCGAGGCGGCGGCGGCATCATCGACGTGTCGAACATGATCACACTCCGTTGTTGAGTCGGGCCCGGCGCCACCAACGGCGCGCGGGTGGTGCGGGAACCGGGTCGGCCACGACCCGGGGCTTAGGGACCACCGGCCGGCGGTACGGCAGCGGTGGTGGGAGCGGGATCGGCTCGCCCGGACGGGGCCCGTGCAGGGCGCCCAGGCGCCCGCGGCGCTCCGCGAGAGTCGGCCAGCGGTAGTGGTCAACGGGCACGGAACAGGCCTCCCGTGACCACCGCCGGCCGCGGCCAGGCCGACCCCAGCGCGGCGGCGTGCGCCTGGCCGACCTCGGCGGCCCGCTCGCGCAGCGCGGCGACGAGCGCGGGCCGGCGGTACCGCTCCGGCCTCGACGCCTCCCGGTCGATCAGGACCGTGAGCGGCGGGCACCCGGGGCGGCCGACGAACGCCAGCACCTGCTCGGGCGGGGTGTCGGGGTACGGCCACGCGCCGAGCAGGCGCCGGAGCTCGTTCACCAGGCCGCCGTGACGGTGGTGCTCGTCCTTCGCCATCTCGGCCAGGTAGGCACCGTGCAGACGCTCCGGATCGGTGCCGATGACGCTCACGAGCTCGTCGAGGGCGACCATGGGAGTCCTTTCGTTAGGCGGGAGACCGGGGCGCTAGCAGTACTTGCGGAGGAACTCGTCCTTCTCGCGGTCCATGAGCTGGACGCCCTCGGGCAACTGGCGGATGCGCAGGTCGCGGGGCCACTCGAACGGGTTCTTTCCACTCGGGTCCGGGCGCTCGATGTCAGATTCGGCGGCCCACCGGAACCCCAGCTCGTTGAGCGCGAACGGCACCTTCGCCGCGGCGCACTGGTCACGGATCGACCGCACCCACTCGAGCTCGAGCGGCCGGGGCCAGGCGTCATCCCCGCTGCGGCCCTTCCTCGCCCCCGAAAGGATCTCGCCCCCGACGTCCACCCAGCCGATGCCGGTCAGGTCGAGATCGATCGGGCCGAGCAGCGGTTGCAGGCTGACCCAGCGGAGCGCGGCCGGCGTCGCGCGCAGGTGCGCCATGCGCACGTCAGCGTGCTTCTGGTCCTCGGCGGAGGTACCCACCCAGACGTTGGGCAGCGGGCCGTCGAGCGGGCCGTGCCAGGCCCCGTCCGTGCCCTGCCAGGTCCAGCCGGCCTCGGCCCAGCGGTTCAGCAGCGCGCGGGCGCGGGCGGGCCGCTTGGTGAGGAGCTGATACGTGTGGTGCGGCGTCGCGGCCATCGTCGCCCACACGTCGCCGAGGAACTCGTCAGGGATCGACGGGTGGAACAGGTCCGAGTTCCCGGAGACAAACCAGCGGGTGTGCTCTTTGCGGTGCAGCGGCTTCGAGATCTCGCCGGGGCGCAGGTTGACGCGGCCCGTCCAGTCGAGCCCGCCACCCTCACGGCGACGGATGAGGCCCTCGAACGGCTTGTCGTTCCTGCGCGCGGGGTTTCCGGACCGCTGGCTCGCCCGGGAGGGCTTGCGCTTGCTGAACCGGTCAACCGCACCGATCGCCGAGCAGCCGTCGCAGCCGGGGCTGACGCGCTCGCAGCCGTACGAAAGCTCCCAGTCGTTCCACGACATGTGATCTAGTCCTTCCGAGTGGCGGCGCCCGAGACGGGCGCCGAGGTCTGGTTGCGGTCGATGCCCGTGATCGGCTCAGGGCGTGCGATCATGGGTCCTGACCTGGTTCGATCTGGCGGCCCCGCGTAGGCACGACGCGGGGCCGCTGTCGTGTCCGGGCCCGGTCTCCTGGTCATGGCGCGACCCGCGCGCCCTTGGCCGAGTTGCACGCGCGGCATCTGACCGTCAGCGGGCCGTCCTCCCGGCCGCCGGCGGCAACGGGCGTCACGTGGTCGGCAGTCAGGTCGGACCGGAGCGCGACGTGGGCGGCGCGGTCACCCCACCCCGGGCACCACTCGCCGTTACGGGCCACGTGATCGGTCACGGCCTGTGCTCGGCGGGCGTCCTCGGAGGCCACTCGCGGCCGCCGCTGTCGCTTCCCGCGCTGCGTCGCGGCGGCGCACGACCGGCACCGGTTCCCGTTGGTCACCAGCGCGGAGCACTCCCGCTCCGACGTCCCGAGGCACGGCCGCACCGTCACGACGCACCCCCGGGCACCTTGTGTCGACGCCCGCCGCGGCGGCCCGGCCGGCGACGAGCAGGAAGCGCAGTCACGCCGTCCTCGAGGGCCTGGCCCTCGTCGACCGACAGCACCGAGGCAGCCAGGGCGGCATAGCCCGCGGCCACACCCGCCGGCGGCGGGGGGTCCTCGGCCAGATCGCGCGGGAGGCCGAGCGCGGCCAGGACCTCGAGGCGGCCGTCACGGTCCGGCACGTGGCGCCGCACGGTGGCGCCGGCGCGGGCGGCCACCACCCGGCCGACGGCGCCGGCGTCGTTGCCGTAGGTGGGCGGGCCGCTCACGCCGCGGCCCGCTCGGCCTCGACGGACACCGGCACGTCGGCCAGGGCGCCGTGATGGCGACCGGCGCACCGGCACGAGCAGGTGGCGACCGGCACCGCGGCGAGCAGGCACCCGGGGGTGCACGCGCCGGCGTCGACAAGCTGACGGGCGGTCGTCACCGTGACGACCGGCATGGTCGGGGCGGTCACGGCGTGGCCTCGGGTGTGATGTCGGGCCGGCAGTCGTGGCAGAGCCCGAACCGGAAGCTGACCAAGCCCAGCGCGGTCTGACACGGGTAGATCCCGCGCTCACGCTCGATACGACCGCACTGGTCGCACGTGCGGTCCCGGTCGCCGGAGAGGCGGAACAGGTACCCGCAGCAGGCGGCGCACGAGATGACCCCCGGCCGCCAGGCCGCGGCGAACACCGGCTCCGGCCGCGCCGGGTCGGGCGAGTGCCGGCACGTCACCGCGCTGCCCGTGCAGAACATCAGCAGGGCCTCGGCGGCACCCACCCGAACCCACTCGGGGACCTCGTCGGCGGTCGCCCGCCGGAACAGGGCGCCGGCGCCGGCGGCGCGCTGCTGCATCTGTCCCTCGACCTCGGCCGCGGCAGCGTCCGCCTGGTCCAGGAAGCCGGGCACAAGGGCGTCGAGGTGGCCACGCATCGCGGCCAGGTCCGCCGGCGTGATGGTGGTCAGGAAGTCGGAGAGCGCGACCGCGGCCGGTCCGATCCCGGCGGGGGTGGGGGTCGTCATCAAAGCGTTCCTCTGCTGGACCGGCGATGAAGTACCGCAAGTACCGCAAGTACCGCAAGTAGGTCTTTGACCTGCGAAAATGCTCATGATCGGGTTGCGGTACTTGCGGTACATGGCGGTACTTGCGGTGGATGGCGCGGCGGCCTGCGGTACTTCCCGCGGTACTTCTGCGGTACTTCCGCCAGCGGGTGCACTGCACCCGTTTGTGCAGGTCAGACCGGGTGCGCGCGGTACTTGCGGTGCTTGCGGCACTTCATGCGCGGTGTTGAGCGCGTGCAGGTCGCTCACGAGGCATCGCCGCCGGCGGTCTCGACCCACCAGAAGGTCGACTTCGTGTGGGTGTCCTTGCCTCGGCGCAGGACGAGCTGTCCGTGGAACCGACCCACCTGCCCCCGGAGCCGGCGGCCGAGCGACATGGCGTTGACGGTCCGACCGGCGTCGTCGGTGAGGAACCGTCCCTCCCACCGGTCGACCGGCCGGCCGCCGCCGTCCATGTCGATGTCCGCGGACTTCCGGACGGTGTTGCTGGTGACCTTCTGATCACGGAACAGCTCGACCCACCGGGCGAGGAAGACTTCCCACTCGCTGTCCTCGTCATCCATGGCCCGGACGTCCTCGACGTTGCCCAGGAAGCCATCGATCCCGTGGTGAGCGAGGAACCCGCCCACGGCCTGCGCCCAGGGGGTGAACTGCCGCATGACGTGCTCGGAGCGCGGCGCCCCGGCGGCCATCCAGTCCATGACGAGCACCAGGAGGTGACGCAGTACGGTCCGCTGGTTCGCGGGGTCCTTCACCCACCGGTCCAGGCCCGGGATCGTGAACCCGGTCCGCTCCTCGGGGTGCGGCGTCTTGGGGTCCAGGCGCACGAGCACGGTCCGGGTGGCCATGTCCCCGCCCAACCGCAGGTTGTTACCCGTGGCGAGCCACAGACGATCATTGGCCATCGTCACCGTGGTGTTGGTCCCGAGACGACGGTCAGACCAGGTCGGCGCGGTCATGAGCTGTGCCAGCACCGGCGCGTCCACCGCGGTGCCCTCACGAAGGTTGTCGAACACCAGCACCGGCGCGGGCTCGCCGAGCGCGGCCGTGATGGCCTTGCGCATCTCGGCCTCGGCCTCGGGCCACGGCAGAACGCGCTGGCCGTAGAGCAGGCCGATCCCCTCTGACAGGATCGTCTTGCCGGACGCCTGCGTGGTGGCCGTGATCATCCCGAACGGCGTCACCGCCCGGACGTACGGCCGAAGGATGTTGGTCACCAGCAAGGCGATGTAGTTTGCCCGGTCGGCCGCGGACTCCCACGGGAACCCACCGAGGAAGTCACCGAGCAGGAACCGGCGGGCCTCGGCGACCTCGTCGCGGTCCGGCCGCGCCGGAACGAACGGGATCTCGACCTTCGGGGCGTAGAACAAGCCCGTCACGCCGTCGTACCCGGCGGTCTGCAACAGGCTGCCGTTCGGCCGGAGCACCGGCGAGCCGACGATGCCGAGCAGCGGACGCACCCCCGGCCAGTACCGGCCCGACAGCACCGCGGCGAGCACCCGCGCCGGCGGGACCACTTCCTCCTCCCGGTCCTCGTAGACCGGCGGCTCGTCGGGCGCCCCGTCCTTCCCCTTCTTCCCCCGTTTGATCATCACGGATTTGGTCTGGTAGACGTAGGCGTGCCTGGCCAGCACCGACGCCAACCCGGGCGGGGTGAGCACGGTCGGGGCGTACGGCAACGGGGGCGGGTCGGCCAGGCCGAGAGGCGTGCTGATGTCCCCGGACACCCGCTCGAGGTGGACGACCTCGCCGTTGGTCACGTACAGATCGGGGATCTCGTTGTCCTCGATCGCCCGGCGCAGAACCCGGATCGACGCGGCCTCGGCCGAGATCTCGATGTATGGCTGTCCGGTGGCGTCGGCCACGACCTTGCGCGTCTCCTCGCTGATCGTCATGCCCGGACCTCCCGGCCCAGACCCGACTGGATCGTCCGCGCGGCCTCACCCGTGGGAAGGTTCTTCGCCTCGGCCGCCCCGGTCAGCGCGGCCACCACCACGTGCTTGGTCAGGCGGCCGGCGTCGACGTGCTCGCCCGCGCGGCACGCGGCCCAGTACAGGCGGTTATTCACGTCGCCCGGGATTCCGTCCTTGCCTTCCGTGCCCTTGATGCCGTCCATGACGACCTGCACCAGGGAGGCCAACAGGCCGTTGGGGGACGCGCCCACCGGCGCCGGCCGGGCGAACCGGACCGGCTTCGGCGGCGCCGCCAGCGCCCGGACCCACTCCGGCAGGGCGGCCAGCGTCTGCACCGGGCCCCACTCGTAGCGGCGGCCGGAGTGGTGCAGCGACGGCGGGGCCACGACCATGCCGCCGTGGCCGCCGCCGCCCGCGTTGACGTTGCCGCGGATGTCGATGCCGGGGGCCACTCGGCCGGCGGAGTTCGGCACTTCCACCCCGTCCGGCGCCCGGAACCAGAAGTGCCGGCCGCCGCTCTCCCGGCCGGTCGTCACGGTCCACGTAGCCGGCGTCTCGGGATGCTTGGTCAGCAGCGTGAACCACGACGACGCCCCGGCCGGGCCGTCGACGTCGACCACCACCAGCCCGGACGGCCGGCAGGCCGCACCCACCGAGGCCAGCGGCCACCGGGAGTACCACCTGTCGATGACAGCCGGGTCGGTGGTCGCCTCGGAACCCCACGCCACGTAGGACCGCTTCGTGCCCGGCGGCACCGGGAACACGAAGATGCCGTGGGCGGCCAGGTCCAGAGCGCCGCGGCCCGTCTCGCTGATCACTCGCCCACGACTTTCATCCGGGCGAGCTCGCCTGCCCGGCGCGTGGCCAGGTGCTGCTGCTCGTCGAGGCGGGAGCGCAACGGCCGGCCCGCGGCGGCGGCCAGGCGGCGCAGACGCGCGCGGAGACGCGCGACCTCGACGTCCGCGCGAGACGGGTTACGCTGTGCGCGGGTTATGCCGTCGCCCGACCGCTGATCCGTGGAGAGGTCGCCCTGCCGGGGGCGGCCTCTTCTTGCTTGGGCGTCCATCAGGCGGCGGCCATCTCCGACCCGCGGGACAGGCCGAGCAGATCGAGCAGGTGCGCCACGGGCACCACGTAGCTGCGACCGACCTTGATGAGCGGCACCGGGAAGGTGCCGTTCTTCGCCATGCGGTAGCCGGCGGTGTGGCCCATCCCGAGGATGTCGCAGGCGGTCCGGAGATCGGTCCGGGCGCCCAACCCCCTGATCTCGCCCTCGTGCCACGTCTCTTTCGCCACGATCCACCCCTTCATCCGATCGCCGTTGGATGGTCGAATGATCGCTCATCGACCGAACGATGGCGAACGTAACCGATGGGTGGTGTGTTCGGCAAGCGAGCAGACGACGTGCGACTATCGGTGCATGCCAACTGATGACCGGCAGGGACAGGTGACGACCGATGCCGTCCCGCGCTTGCTCCGGAGTGAGCGCATCCCGGTGCTGGACCCCGGCGCCGATCCGTCAGGAGCCACCGTCGGCCAGGTCGTGGGCGAGAACCTCCGGCGAATTCGGGAAGATCGAAAGCTCACGCAGCACGAGGCTGCGTTGGCCTGCCGCGGGTCCGGCCTGCCGTGGACGCGGGTCCGAGTCGCAGCGATGGAACGAGGGGCCCGCGAGACGGTCGACATGGGAACCCTTCGGCTACTGGCCGATGCGTTCGGCGTCGAGGTGGCCGAGTTCTTTGCTGGCGACGGCGACGTTGTCTTGTCGCCACGGGCGCAGCAGAGCCGCTCTGGACTGCGAGCGTCGCTACGCGGCGAGTCGGAGTCGCCCGGCATCGGAGCGCGTGACCGGGTGCTCGTCGCGCCCGACAAGTCGGCCCCCGTCAGGCCGCGGGTTCACGGCCGCGTCATCCCGGTTGAGGCGGATGACGCCCTGGCGAAGCGTCTCGGTGTCGGCCTGAAGGATGTCCTGCGCGCAGCCGATCGCTTGTGGGGTCACACGCTCACAGAGGAGCGGGACGCGCGGGTGGCCGCGCTCGGCGACCTGGAGCCCGGCGAGCGCCAGGCGCACCGCGGACACATCACGCGGGAGCTGGCTCAGCAGATCGAACAGCGCATCGGGGGCGAGTGCGTGTGAAGGGCTCACGGCACCGCGAGTGCCCCTGTGAGGAACCGGAGAGCTGTCGCCGGAAGGACTCCAAGAACCACCGGGTGCGGTACCTCGTCCGATACGAGAAACCGCCCGGCCTCGACGGGAAGCGCAGGCAGGGCAAGCGCCGGTTCCGGACCGCGGACGAGGCGGACAACTTCCTCGCTGGCCAGGTCGCCGCGGTCGCACAGGGGACGTTCGTCGACCCGTCCCGCGAGACCCTGAAGGACTACCTGCGCGCCTGGCTGAAGCGGAAAGCCCGGACTCTCCGGCCGGGCACCATCTCGGACTACACGTGGCGGCTGGAGAAGTTCGTCATCCCGCACATCGGGGGCGTGCGTCTGGGCGATGTGCGGATCGCCCACTTAGATCACATGTTCGACGAGATCGCCGAAGACGAGGCCCACGACGTCGGCCCGACGTCGCTGCACTCGATCCTGGCCGTACTGTCCAGCGCGCTCGGCGAGGCCGAGGAACGAGAGCAGATCGCGCGGAACCCGGCCAGACACTATGGGAAGCGGAACCTACCCCCGAAGGACACCCCCAAGGTCTCGCCGTGGACTCCGGCGCAGACGTCCGTGTTCCTGGCGGCGGTCGCAGGGGAGCGGGACGCGCTGCTGTGGCGCCTGTACGCGGTGCTCGGACTCCGGCGCGGTGAGGGCATCGGCCTGCGCTGGGTTGATGTCGACCTCGACGCCGGCCAGCTCACCGTGCGCCAAGCCGTCACGCTGGCCGGCGGCAAGGTCGTGGTCGGCAAGCCGAAAACCAAGGCCGGTGAAGATCGGGTGGCGGTCCTCGACGCCGAGACCATCGCCGCGTTCAAGGCGCACCGGAAGGCACAGGCGGCCGAGCGGCTGAAGGCCGGTTCGGTGTACGAGGACAACGGCCTGATCTTCTGCGACGAGATCGGGCGCATGATCAAACCCCCCGCCGTGTCTCACCGGTTCCGCCAGCTGGCGGCGGCGGCCGGCCTGCCGCGGGTCAGGCTTCACGACTTGCGCCACGGCGCCGTGAGCATGTTGATCGCGGTCGGCATCCCGTTGCCGGTCGTGTCCAAGCTCGTCGGCCACGCCTCGACGAAGACGACGTCCGACCTGTACGGCCACCTCGTCGAGGGGGCCGCCGTAGCCGCGGCCGATGCCGTGGTCGCGCTGCTGTCGGGCACGTCCGCCGTTTCTTGATCGGCGCGTTCGTGTCCAATCCGTGTCCATAGACCCGATGGCGGCCATCAACATAGGCACTGACCTGCATAGCAGCATGATCGTCGGTCAGAACCGGAAATAGATGAACGGCGCGACGTCCTGTTGGCCGACGAAGGTGTAGATGACCAGCAGGAACGCGACCACCATGATGATCTGCACGGTCAGTGGGCGGGCGGCGAAGGCCTGCTGTGCCCGGATCCACCAGAGCCGGGGGACGGCGGCCGTGCCGAGGCCGATCGCTATGGCGACCAGCACGGTGTTCGTCACCAGGGGCGATGGTCCGCCGGCGGTGAGCAGGCGATGGAAGATCTCGCCGGCTGTCGCGAGGTCGGGTGACCGGAACAGCACCCAGGCCGCGCAGACGAAGTGGAACACAACGAGACGTCCGAGCCAGGCCTGTGACGTGTGCCGCCGGCCGTGCATCGGGACGGTGGCCGCGACCGGGGCGGCGCCGCCGACCGCGACGGCCGCGCCGGTGGGGCCCGACCGGTCCGCCAGGGCACCCACCGGCACCTCCAGGGACCGGGCCGGCGCGGGCACCATCGGCCTACCGACTCCACCGACCCCACCGCCGCCGACGTCACCGGTACCGCCGCCGCCGAATCCGTCCATTGGGCGCGGTCGGCCGTCGCGGCGGGCGCGCCAGGCGCGTTCGGCGGCGAGTCCGCCGCCGTGCAGGGCGCCCCAGACGACGAACGTCCACGCGGCGCCGTGCCAGAGTCCACCGAGGACCATGGTGATCATCAGGTTGACGTACGTCCGGCGGCGGCCCGCGCGGTTTCCGCCCAGGGGGAGGTAGACGTAGTCGCGCAGCCACCGGGACAGCGTCATGTGCCATCGGCGCCAGAAGTCCTGGAGGCTGGTGGCCGTGTAGGGGCGGTCGAAGTTGTCGGGGAAGCGGAAGCCGAGCAGCAGGGCCACGCCGATCGCGATGTCCGAGTAGGCGGAGAAGTCGCAGTAGATCTGTACGGCGTAGCCGTAGACCGCCACCGCGATCTCGCCGGAGGAGTGCTGTCCCGGTGCGTCGAAGACCGGGTCGACGATGCGGGTGGCGAGCAGGTCCGCGAGGACGACCTTCTTCACCAGTCCGCCCGCGATGAGGAAGACCGCCCTGGTCGCCTGTACCTGGCGCGGGTCCCGCGGCGCGGTGAGCTGGGGGGTGAACTCGCTGGCCCGCACGATCGGCCCGGCGACGAGGTGCGGGAAGAACGCCTCGTAGACGGCGAAGTCGATCAGTGACACCGGGCGGATGTCGCCCCGCCACACGTCGATCACGTAGGACAGCGCCTGGAACGTGAAGAACGAGATCCCGATCGGCAGCGCGACCTGCAGCAGCGGCAGCGGTGCGGGCAGCCCGACATCCTGCAGGGCCCGGTCGACGGACAGTGCGAAGAAACCGTAGTACTTGAACCAGCCCAGCAGTCCGAGGTCGCAGGCGATGGCGGCGATCAGGATTCGCCTGTCCCGGAAGCGGTGGATGGCGACCGCCGCGGCCTGGTTGATCAGGGTGGAGGCGACGATGAGCAGCACGAACCGGGCGTCCGCGTAGGCGTAGAAGAAGTAGGAGGCGCCCAGGATGAACGGTTTCCACAGCAGTGGGACCGGCATGAGCAGCCAGGAGACGGCCATGACGACCACCAGGAACGCGGCGAACTCGATCGTTGGGAATACCACGCGCAACCGCCCGGCGTCTGCTACGGAAAGAGTACGGTCAACTACTGAAAGTAGTTGATGCGGCGGTGCGGCGCTCCCCGACGGGCCACCGGCCGGCCCGGGGCGGGAGGCGGGTCACCCCGAGGGCACGTGGATCACCCCTGTGTGACGCGGGTGACATGAAGCCGATTCGCGGCTGTGCACTGACGAAACGGCCGGGTGGTCGCTACCGTCCCGGGCATGAGAATCGTTCCCGTCAACGGCCTCGAGCTGGCCGTCGAGGTGCACGGTGATCCGGACGGACTGCCGTTGGTACTCGTGAGCGGGATGGGACAGCATCTCGTCGGTTGGCATCCCGAGCTGCTCACGAGCATGGTCCGGCGCGGCTACCGGGTGATCGTCTTCGACAACCGGGACGTCGGGCACTCCACTCACCTCGACTGGCACGGCGAGCCCGACCTGCTGGCCATCGTGAACGGCGAGACGGAGCTCGCGCCCTACCGGCTCGAGGACCTGGCCGCCGACACGCTGGGCCTGATGGACGTCCTCGGGCTCGACTCCGCCCACGTCCTGGGCCTCTCGCTGGGCGGGATGGTGGCGCAGATCCTCGCGCTGACCAGCCCCGAGCGGGTGCGCAGCATCACCTCGGTGATGTCACACCCCGGCGATCCCACCGTGAAGCCGACGGACGAGGCCGTCGACCTGCTGCTGCGCCCCAGCCCGACCAACCTGGCGGAGTTCGTCCTCGCCGCCGAGGAGTCCGCCCGGGTCATCGGCTCGCCGGAGTTCGTGCTCGACGTCGAATGGCTGCGTACCCGCTCGGCGGTGCTCTGGGAGCGGCGGCAGAACCCCGCGGGGGTCGCCCGGCAGCTCGCCGCCGTCCTGGTGGCGCCGGACCGCACCGAGGCGCTGCGCGCGCTGCGGGTGCCGGCCCTCGTCGTACACGGCACGCTCGATCCGCTGATCCCCGTCCGCGGTGGACGGCTGACCGCGGCCGCGATTCCGTCCGCGGAGCTGATGGAGATTGACGGGATGGGGCACGACCTGCCCAGACAGATCTGGAGCCGGCTGCTGGACCGACTGGAGGACGTCACGCACCACGGCGAGACCGTGCGCGCGGACGCGGCGCGCACGCGGGCCCCGGACAGCATGGTCAGGACCCCGGTTTCACCACCATGAGCGCGATCACCACGACCCAGCAGGTGACGGCGGCCGCGGCCCCGATGGTGATCATCGGGAGCTGGCGGCGCGCGTCACCGCCGCGTTCGATCTCGTGGACGGCCTTCTGCAGGTTCCGCGCGACCACGGTCATCGTGATCGAGACCGCCGCGAGCCACAGCACGATCGACGCCGCCAGCCACGGGTCGCCGAACCCGCGGACGCTGCCGAACGACCCCTGCCGCACGATCACCAGCCCGAAAAGAACGATCAGGACGGTCGCGGGCGGGTAGTACCTGGTCGTCCGCACGGCGGCGCGCATCCTGGGCAGGCCGGCCGGGCCCGTCCGCACCAGCCCGGGGGCCGCGGCGGTCGTGACGCAGAGAGGCCCGACGAGCAGGACGGCCGAGAGCACGTGGAGGGTGAGGAAGAGCCCGAAGCTGCCCGAGTGCGGCATGTCGAGACCGTATCCAGCGCCGGCGGGGCGCCCGCCGTGGGGCGGCACGACTCCACCTTCGGGTCCACCTTCGGGGCCCCGCCGCGGCGGTCAGAGCTCCATCGCCTGGTAGTACAGCAGCTCGATCGCCCGCCCGAAGTAGGTGCCGTAGATGGTCTGCGACTCGCCGACGTAGGCGTAGCTGACCACGCTGTCGACCCAGCCGGCCCCGGGCCCGGCCCGGCCGAGCCCGATGATCAGCGGTCCGCCGCTGGCGCCACCGGTCATGTCGCAGTTCAGCCCGAGCGACACCGTCCCGTACGGGTCGGGGGAGGGAGCCCCGGCGCAGTAGACCAGCCGGTTGCCGTCGTAGGGCGCCAGCCGCGGGTATCCGAACGCGTACTGCGCGAAGGTGCGGGGCTGGTTGAAGGCGATGCGCTGGGCGCCGACGACGTCCTCGACGTGACGGCCCCCGCGCGCGTTGAACAGGACGAACCCGGTGTCGTAGTCGAAGTCCCCGTCCAGGCCCCAGCCCGGGGTGACAGTGATCCGGCGGGCTGTCCACAGCCCGTACGGCATCCGTCCCTCGGAGTATCCGGGCATGAAGACGACGTTCGTCGCGAACTGGTCGCCCGTGCCCTGGTGCAGGCAGTGGCCCGCGGTCACGGCCAGGTCGCGGCCCGGGCTGGACACGACCGTCGCCGAGCAGGCGTAGTCGACACCGCGCAGCGTGGTGAACAGCCGGCCGACCGTCTTCGTCGCCAGCCCGCCGTAGACGTAGGGGGCGCCGGTGCTCGGCGGCGGCGGCGTGGCGTCGCGCTGGGCCTCGCCGGCCGTGGCGGCCCCTTCCAGCGCGGACGGGGCCGGCCGGTCGCCGCGCTCGGCCGCGTCCGCCGTCTGCGCCCGGGCGCGCCGGTCGGCGGACCAGTACCGCTCGATCCGGGACTGCTCGTAGGGGCTCGCCGCGACCGGCGCCGACATCGGCTCGGCGTAGGGACGTCCGAGCGGTTCGGAGTACGGGCCGGCGAAGGGGCCGGGCAGGTCCGAGAAGGGCGCGGGCGGGACGGCTTCGGTGGCACCGCCGGCCGGGAGGTCACCGGCGGCGGCGGCCGCCAGCGTCGGGACGGTCGGGGCGAGCGAGCACAGTGCCGCCGCCACCGCGGCCGCGGCGACCCACCGCCGGCGCCGGTGGGTTCCGAGTCCGTCGCCGCGTCCGCGCTCTGCCACCACGAGTGCGCACGGTAGCAGGTTGATAACTCATGGTGCTCATGTTGGGTCGGGTGGTTCGCCGGCCGACCCGGGGCTCAGCGGGCGACGCGCCGTGAGCCGCGGGAGCGCAGGTAGTCCCGGATGACGTAGCTGCCCAGCGCGGACGGGTCCGGGGAGAGCACCCGCCCGCCGTTGCGGCGGGCCATCTCCTCGACGAAGCGCACCAGGCGGGGCTCGTCGTCCAGCATGAAGACGTTGATCGTGACGCCGCGGCGGGTCAGCCGGTCGACCTCGGCGAGCGTCAGCTCCAGTGTCTCGGGCAGCGGCGGCCAGGAGAAGGACGGCGTGCCGTTGCGCTGCAGGTGGGCTGTGGGCTCGCCGTCCGTCACCACCATGATCACCGGCTCGGAGTCCGGGTAGCGGCGCAGCAGCCGTCCGGCGATGAGCAGCGCGTGCTGCAGGTTCGTGCCCTGGACCATCTCCGAGTCGAGCCCGGCGAGCTCGACCGGGCGCAGCTCGCGGGCGTAGTCGGAGAAGCCGACGATGTGCACCTTGTCCTGCGGGAACCGGGTGGCCACCAGGGTGTGCAGTGCGAGCGCGGTCGACTTCGCCACCCCCCAGGTGCCGCGCAGCGCCATCGAGTAGGAGAGGTCCACGAGCAGGCAGACGGCCGCGCTGGTGCGCCGCTCCGTCTCGGCGACCTCGAAGTCGTCGACCGCCAGCCGGATCCGCCGGCCCCGCCCCGGCGGCCCGCCGCGCAGCACCGCGTTGCGCACCGTGCGGACGACGTCGATGGGCTGGGTGTCACCGAACTGCCAGCGCCGGGACGTCCCGAGCAGGTCACCGGCCGAGCCGGCGTCGGTGAGGCTGTGGTCGCCGCGCCCGCGCGCCGCCACCTCGCGGAAGATCCGCGCGAGCGCCGACTCCCCGATGCGCCGGACGGCCCGCGGCGTGAGCTCCAGCGCTCCGGCGCGGCGGGTGACGAACCCCTGCCGCTCGAGCTCCCGCTCGATCTGCTGCAGGTTGCGCAGGTCGTCGACGGCCGAACGGCCGAGCGCGCGCTCGACGGCCTCCGGGTCGACGTCGTCCAGGGACGCGCCCGGGTAGTCCTGGCTGAGTGAGGCCGCGAGGTCGTCGAGCTCCGCCAGCTCCTCGAGCGCGCTGGTCGCGTCGCCGAGGCCGAGCGGCTCCTCGCCGGTCATCGCGTCGGAGAACCGACCCCGGCCGCGCCCGCGCGAGCGCCCGCCCCAGTCCAGGCCCGGCCGGGCCGACCGCAGCGCCTGCGACAGCCGGGACATCTCGGTGGCCAGGCCCATGTCCTCCATCGCGGTGGACATCAGGTCGGCGAGCTCCTGGCGCTGCTGGGGGGTCAGCCCGGCGAGCAGGCGCGCCGCCGCCGCGGCCCGGCGGGCGAGCACGTCGACGAGCTCGTCGAGGTTGCGCGGGTTCTCCGGGAAGAACTCGCCGTTGCGGCGCATGAACTCGTCGAAGCGGCCCTGGGTGTCCTCACCCCGGGCGTCCGCCTCCAGCAGCTCGTTGAGCTCGCGGACCATCTCGCGCACGCGGGCCATGTCCTCGGGCGAGGCGCCCTGCAGCGCCTGCTTCATGCCGCGGAACTGCGCGTCGAGGACCTCGCGGCGCAGCAGGTCGGAGATCTGCTCGTAGGTCTCGCGGGCCTGCGGCGAGCGCCAGTCGTAGTCGGCCAGCTCGCGCACGGCCCGGGCCGGGTCGGACGGCAGCGCGTCCAGCTCCGCCTCGCGCATCCGCGCCTCGTCCGCCGGGTCGGGGAACAGCGCGGCCCGCTCCTGCCCGACCGCGGTGTCGAGCAGCCGACGGACCTCCTCGAGGGTGCCGTCCAGCCGGCCGCGCGAGCGGGCCTCGCGGCGCCGGCGCTCGATCGCGCGGCGCAGGTCGTCCAGGCCGCGGCGGTTCGGCATGCCCCGGCGCAGCAGGCTTTCCAGGGCCTCCCGGGGCGTGCGCCCCTCGAGGATCTGCCGGGACATCTCGTCCATGGCGTCGGTTGCGGAGAACGGGGAGGCCAGCGGGTCCGGCCCGCCGTCCCATGGGCCGTAGCGGAACTGTCCGGAACTCACCGGTTCCTCCTGGGTGGCCTGTGCCGTGCGGCCGCGGCCGCGTCCGGCGTCGCGCCGGTGGCGTCGCGGATTGGCGGAGTGGTGCGGGGCCCGGCACCGGCGGTCAGCCCCCGTAGACCGTCCGGCCGGGCAGTTCCTCCTTGGCGAGCCGGCGGTTGAGGTGCAGGCCCTCCATCGCCAGCTCCAGGGCGGCCGCGGCCAGCCCCGGCGACTCCGCGCCGTCGATGTCGAGGCGGTTGAGGATCGCCGCCAGGCCTGGGACGGGACCGACCCGGCGCAGCAGCTCGGCGGCCGGGACGAGATCGCCCGTCTCGACCGCGCCGTCGCGCTCGAAGCGCTGCTGCAGGCCGGAGAGGTCGGTGCCGGCCAGCTTCGCCCGGAAGGTCTCCGCGATCGCGCGGCGCAGCAGCAGGGCCAGGACCTCGTCCTCGCGGCCCTCCTCGAGCTGGTCGAACTCGACCTTGCCCCGTACCGCCGGGACGATCGCGGCCAGGTCGACGACCCGCGCGGTGGCGGTGTCCTCGCCGGTCAGCGCCGCCCGGCGGACGGCCGAGGCGGCCACCGTCTCCGCCGCCGCCACCGCGAGCCGGGCCGACACACCCGAGCGTTGGTCCACCTGCGGCGCGTCGCGCACTGCCCGGGTGAACCGGGCGACCACCTCGATGAGGTGGTCGGGCAGCTCGGGCCGGCCCAGCGGCGAGTCGGCCCAGGAGACCACGGCCTCCTGTCGGATGAGCCGCAGCTCGTCGTCCAGGCGCAGCGGGTAGTGCGTGCGGACCTCGGCGCCGAAGCGGTCCTTCAGCGGCGTGATGATCCGGCCACGGTTGGTGTAGTCCTCCGGGTTCGCCGAGGCGACCAGCAGGATGTCCAGCGGCAGCCGCAGCATGTAGCCGCGGACCTGGATGTCGCGCTCCTCAAGCACGTTGAGCAGCGAGACCTGGATGCGCTCGGCCAGGTCGGGCAGCTCGTTGATGCTGAAGATGCCGCGGTTGGTCCGCGGGACCAGCCCGTAGTGGACGGTCTCCGGGTCGCCGAGGGTGCGGCCCTCGGCGACCTTCACCGGGTCCACGTCGCCGATCAGGTCGCCGACGCTGGTGTCGGGGGTCGCGAGTTTCTCGCCGAAGCGCTCCGAGCGGTGCCGCCAGGCGATGGGCAGCCGCTCGCCCACCTCGGCGAGCAGCAGGCGGCACCGGCCGCACACCGGCGCGTAGGGGTGGTCGTTGATCTCGCAGCCGGCGACGGCCGGCGACCACTCGTCGAGCAGGCCGACGAGTGTGCGGATCAGACGGGTCTTGCCCTGCCCGCGCTCGCCGAGGAAGACGATGTCGTGCCCGGCCAGCAGCGCCCGTTCGACCTGCGGCAGGACGGTGTCGTCGAAACCGACGATGCCCGGGAAACGGGTCTCGTCGGCCCGCATCCTGGCGAGGAGGTTGCCGCGCAGCTCGGCGCGCACCGAGCGCTGCCGGTGCCCTGATCTGCGCAGGTCAGCCAGGGTGATCTCGGTCGGCGGAGTTCCGGACCCGGGGGCGTCGGTCGTCTTCCGGGCCGTCGAGCCGACGGTGATCGGGTTCGTCGGAGGCGTGGACGGACTGTGCGGAGCCGGCGGATCTGCCACCAGCCGACGGTACGTCCACGCCGGCCCGCGCGCAGCGGAGTGGGAGGCCGTCCGCTTATGGCGTACTCCGCACCGCTCGCCCGAGACGTCCTCAGAACACGTAGGGCGACGTCCTCAGGACGCGTACGGCGCGACCGAGACGATCTCCACGGTGGCCGGCCGGCCGTTGGGAAGCGTGTACTTCACCGTGTCTCCGGCCTTGTGCCCGGTGACCGCGCCGCCCAGAGGGGAGGCGGGGGAGAACACCTCGATGCTCGCGCTGTGGTCCTCGCGTGAGCCGATCAGGAACCGCTCGGTCTCCTTCTCCCCGGGGAAGCGGATCTCGACGATCGTGCCGGGTCCGGCCTCGCCGGACGCGGAGGACGACGCCTGGCCGACGCGCGCGTCGCGGAGCAGGTCCATCAGCTGGCGGATGCGGGCCTCCTGCTTGCCCTGCTCCTCCTTGGCCGCGTGGTAGCCACCGTTCTCCTTCAGGTCGCCTTCCTCCCGCGCGGCCTCGATCTTCGCGGCGATCTCCGTCCGCCAGGTGCCCGTGAGGTAGTCGAGCTCGGAGCGAAGTCGGTCGTAGGCCTCCTGAGTGAGCCAGGTCTGCTGCGTCACGCGTCACGCTCCTCGAGGGATACCAAAGTTCTTACTTTACTGGAGGGAATCATGGTTGCCGGTTTGTCCGACTCTGTTTCGGCGACACCGTTGTTCCGACGACCCCGTTCCGACCTCGTGAGGTCAGCGCGCGGCCGACGCCACGGCGGTCGGCACGAGGCCGAGCCGAGCGGGTGTTCCGGCCGTCCTCGACGTCGGTTCTCCCGGCGCGCGCGGCCGTCCGTGCGACGGGCCGGCGCGGCCGTTGACCGGTGGCTCGCTCGAGGCCGGGCCGACGACGATGTCGGCGTGCCGGCCGGCGACCTCGCTGTCTTCGGAGCGTGCGCGGACGGTGTATTCTGCCACGGCTCTCGGTGACTTTTCCAGATCGAAAGTGAACTGGGTCTCGCCGGGTGACCGGGTGGCTTCCGTGCCCACCCTGTCGGGGTGACCGCATGGCACCCCGGCGACCCGCCCGAACGCCGGCCGTGTGCCTGGCCGAACGCCTGCCCTTGCGGCGCTACCGGCCGGTAGCCCGGGTACCCGGCGGCCGGTGCGAGGCGCTCGCCGGCCCGCGTCAGGCGCTCACCGTGCACCCGGCTGTCGCCGTGTCGGCCTGGGCTGGGCCCGTCCGGCCGTCAGCCACAATGGTCGCATGTTCCCGGACGAACAGGAGCGTGGTCTGCGGCTCATGGCCGTCCACGCGCATCCCGACGACGAGTCCAGCAAGGGCGCGGCGACGATGGCCCGCTACGCATACGAGGGCCTCGAGGTCCTGGTGGTCACGTGTACCGGCGGCGAGGCGGGCAGCGTCCTCAACCCGGCAATGGACTCTCCCGAGGTGCTGGCCCGGATGACCGAGGTCCGCCGGGAGGAGATGGAGCGGGCGCGGCAGATCCTGGGCGTGCGCCAGGAGTGGCTGGGGTTCCTCGACTCGGGGCTGCCCGAAGGTGACCCGCCGCCGCCGCTGCCGGAAGGGAGCTTCGCCACGCTGGAGCTGGCCGCCGCGTCCCGGCCGCTGGTCCGGTTGATCCGCGAGTTCCGCCCGCAGGTCGTCACGACCTACGACGAGAACGGCGGCTACCCGCACCCCGACCACATCATGACGCACCGGATCAGCGTGGAGGCGTTCGAGGCGGCCGGTGACCCGGCGCGCTACCCCGAGGTCGGCGCTGACGTCGGCCTGGGGCCGTGGCAGCCGCTGAAGCTCTACTACCACCTCACGTTCCACAAGGACCGGATCCTCGCCCTGCACGAGGGAATGCTGGCCGCCGGGCTGGAGTCGCCCTATGCCAAGCGGCTCGACGAGTGGATCGACCGCGCCGAGGACACCGGCCGGCTCACCACCCGGGTGCCCTGCGCCGACTGGTTCGAGGTGCGCGACCGCGCCCTGCTCGCGCACGCCACCCAGGTCGACCCGAGCGGGCCGTGGTTCCAGGTGCCGCTGGCACTGCAGCGCCAGGCGTGGCCCACCGAGGACTACCAGCTCGCCCGGTCGCTGATCGAGGTCGGGATCCTCCCCGAGGACGATCTGTTCAACGGGATCCGCTGACTGTCGGTGGCGCGGCGTAGGGTCGCGGAACGGGCAGACGCACCGGACATCGACATCGGACAGCGGACATAGGACAGCGAACAGGAGGTGCCGGTCGGTGGGTGACACATCCGGCGGAACGCGGCTCGCCGCGGAGATCGGCACGGGTACCGGTGGCGCTCTCGTGGTCTTCGCGCTGATCCTCGCCTCGGTCGCGTTGTTCACGTTCCTCTCGGGCAGCCTGCGCCGGATGCGGGCGAACGTCGCCAGCGGCGAGTTCGGCTCGGAGGCTCGCGAGCGGGGCCGGGCCGCGGCCGAAGATTCGGCGCCGGCCTCCGAACCGGCGGCAGGCAGTGCGGCGGCAGGCGGCGCCGCGACCGGTGGCACGGCGACCGGCGCGGAGAAGGACCCGGACCCGGCCTGACCTGCGGCCCGGCCGCTCGGTCGCCGGGTGCTGCTCTCGGTACCAGTGCTGCTGCCTGGGTGTTCAGTCGTCCGGGCGGTCGCGGCGGGCACGTTTGATCGTGGAGCGGCGCTTCTTGCCGGCCAGCCGGCGCTCGACCGAGCCGCGGGTGGGGCGGGTCGCCTGGCGCGGCCGGGGCGGCGGCGCGGTGGCCTCCCGGAGGGTGCTGGCCAGCCGGGCGAGTGCGGCCTCCCGGTTGCGGAGCTGGGAGCGGTGCTCGGAGGCGGCGAGCGTGAGCACGCCGTCCACCAGCCGCCCGTCAAGGCGGGACAACGCCCGCTCCCGCATCTGCTCCGGGACGGAGCCCGACCGGGCCAGGTCGAACGACAGTTCGACCCGGGAGTCGGAGGTGTTCACCGACTGGCCGCCGGGCCCGGCGGATCGCGAATAGCGCCACGCCAGCTCGCCGGCCGGGATTCCGAAGCCCGGCCGGATCACCAGGACGCTCGGCAGCACCCGTCCATCGTGCCAGCCGGCGGCGGTTGGCGTCCCGGGCGTTTCGGACCCACCGCCGGAGATCGCCTACCGGCGGGCCGTGCCGGGCGTTTCTCCCGGCCGGCCCCACCGGTTGGGCCTACCGGCCGGTTGGGTCAGTCGGCCGGTGGGCTCAGTCGGCCCGGCCGGCCGGCTCAGCCCAGGGCGATGTTCACGATCCGGCCGGGGACCACGATAAGGCGCTTGATGGTGCGCCCGGAGGTGTGCCGGGTGTAGTCCGCATGTGCCTCCAGGACCGCACGCACGGCCGCCTCGTCCGCGTCGGCCGGGACGTCGATCGTGAAGCGCACCTTGCCGTTGACCTGCACCGGTAGCCGCACCGTCGCGGCCGCCGCCAGCGACTCGTCCCCCTCGGGGAAGGGCACGGCGCAGACCGAGCCGGTGTGCCCCAGCCGCGTCCACAGCTCCTCGGCGATGTGCGGCGCCAGCGGCGCGGCCATCAGCACCAACGCCTCGGCCAGCTCCCGCGGCGGGCCGTCGAGCCCGGCGCCGAAGCGCTTGCTGGCCAGGTTCGTCAGCTCGATGAGCCGGGCGACCGCGGTGTTGAAGCGCAGCTCGGCGTAGTCGGCGCGAACGGCCAGGATCGTCCGGTGCAGGGCCTGCGCGGTCTCGTCGTCGAGCGCGGCGGCACGGACCCGTGGCTCCCCGGTGCCCTCGTCGATGATGTTGCGCCACAGCCGCTGCAGGAACCGGTAGGAGCCGACGATGTCGTCGGTGCGCCACGGACGGTGGGCGTCCAGCGGGCCCATCGCCATCTCGTACACGCGCAGCGTGTCGGCCCCGTAGCTGTCGTACATCTCGTCGGGGCTGACGCTGTTCTTGAGGCTCTTGCCCATCTTCCCGGAGCGCCGGTTGACCGGGGCGCCCTCGTGGCTGAACGACCCGTCGGCACCCTGGACGACCTCGGCCGCCGCGACGTACATGCCGCGCTCGTCGGTGAACGCGTCCGCCTGGATGTAGCCCTGGTTGTAGAGCCGCTTGAACGGCTCCCTGGTCGAGACCAGGCCCAGGTCGTACAGCACCTTGTGCCAGAACCGGGCGTAGAGCAGGTGCAGCACGGCGTGCTCGACGCCGCCCACGTACAGGTCGACGCCGCCGTCGCCGGCCGGGCCGCGCTCGGAGTGCATCCAGTAGCGCTCGACGGCCGGGTCGACGAAGCGCTCGGAGTTCGTCGGGTCCAGGTAGCGCAGGTAGTACCAGCAGGAGCCGGCCCACTGCGGCATCGTGTTCAGCTCGCGGCGGTAGCTGCGCGGGCCGTCGCCCAGGTCGAGGGTGACCGTGGTCCACTCGCTGGCCCGGGCCAGCGGGGGGACGGGCTCGCTCTCGTCGTCGTCGGCCATCGCCTTCGGCCGGAAGTCGGTCATCTCCGGGAGCTCGACCGGCAACTGGTCCTCGGGTACGGCGCGGGGCATGCCGTCGTCGTCGAAGACGATCGGGAACGGCTCACCCCAGTAGCGCTGGCGGGAGAACAGCCAGTCCCGCAGCCGGTAGGAGCGGGTCGCCCGGCCGCGGCCGTCGTCCTCCAGCCAGCTGATCGTCGTCTTGATCGCGTCGGCCTTGGACAGGCCGGCCAGCACGGGCCGGTCCGTGGCGCCGGCCAGATACGAGCCCTCGCCGCTGAACGCCTCCGGCCAGGACGACGCCGGAGCCCCGGCGGCCAGGTCGCGCTCGGCCAGCCACGCCTCGTCGGGCTCCAGGACCGCGGGAATGGGCAGGCCGAACTCCCGGGCGAAGGAGAAGTCACGCTCGTCGTGCGCGGGCACCGCCATGATCGCGCCGGTGCCGTAGCCGAGCAGGACGTAGTCCGCCAGGAAGACCGGGATCACGCCGCCGCCGACCGGGTTGCGGACGTACGTCCCGGTGAACACGCCGGTGCGGTCGATCTCCGTGCCGCCGCGCTGGCGGTCGCTGCGCCGGGCGGCGAACGCCCGGTAGGCGTCGACGGCCGCCTGGGGCGTCCACTCCCCGTCGGTGACACCGGCAGGGCGTTCCTGCGCGAAGCGCCAGCCCGCCGGGGTGTCGGTCGGCCACGAGGTGGCGGTCAGGGCGTCGACCAGCGGGTGCTCCGGCGCCAGGACGAGGAAGGTCGCACCCGGCAGGGTGTCGGGCCGGGTGGTGTACACCTCGACGTCGATCGGCGCCGGCCCGACCGGGGCATCCACCCCGCCTGCGCCAGCGGTGTCGCCCGCGCCGGCCGTGTCGCCCGCGCCGGTGACCGTGGAGAAGCGGACGGTCGCGCCGTCGCTCGGGCCGATCCAGTTCCGCTGCATGTGCTTGATGGAATCCGGCCAGTCGACCAGGTCCAGGTCGGACATCAGCCGGTCCGCGTAGGCGGTGATCCGCATCATCCACTGGCGCAGCGGACGGCGGTAGACCGGATAGTTCCCGATGTCGCTGCGACCCTCGGGCGTGACCTCCTCGTTGGCCAGCACCGTGCCCAGCCCCGGGCACCAGTTGACCAGCTCCTCGGAGATGTAGGTCAGCCGGTGCGCGTCGACGACCCGGCGGCGCTCCGTCGCGGTCAGCTCCGACCAGGCGGCCTGCCGCGGGTTCGCCTCGGCCGTGCCGGGCCCGGTCGCGGCGCGGTGCCCGGCGTCGAGCTCCTCGACCAGCTCACTGATCGGACGGGCCCGCCCGGCGGCCTCGTCGTACCAGCTGTCGAAGATCTTCAGGAAGATCCACTGTGTCCATCGGTAGTACGCGGTGTCGGTGGTGGCGATCTCGCGGCGGGTGTCGTGGCCCAGCCCCAGCCGGGAGAGCTGGCGGCGCATGTTCGCGATGTTCGCCTCGGTCGTCACCCGGGGGTGCTGGCCGGTGTTGATGGCGTACTGCTCGGCCGGCAACCCGAAGGCGTCGTAGCCGAAGGTGTGCAGGACATGGCGCCCGGTCATTCGCAGGAAGCGGGCGAAGACGTCCGAGCCGATGTAGCCCAGCGGGTGGCCCACATGCAGGCCGGTTCCGCTCGGGTACGGGAACATGTCGAGGACGTAGAACGGGTCACGGCCGCGGACCGCCTCGAAGCCCTCGGACAGCGGGCCCGTCGGGTTCGGCGACTCGAAGGTGCCCTCCCGCAGCCACCGCTGCTGCCAGTGCCGCTCGATCTCGGCGGCCAGCCGGGAGTCGTACCGGTGGGGCAGGTCGCCGTCACCGGCCGCGGTTCCCGCGGGCACCGCGGCGGGGCCGCGCTCGGTCGTCTCGCTCATGGCAGGTCGCATCCCAGGGCTTCGATCACTGTTGACCCGCCCGCGTTCGCGCGCCCTGCCGACGACGGCCGTCCGCGGGCCCAGCGAGGTCGTGGCGGTCGAGGCGGTCGTGAACCGGAGCGAGTGAACAGCGGGGATCACCTTCGGCCTCCAGCGTATCGGTTCGGCCACGGCCCCCCTCCTCCCGCGCACGGCTGTCGCGAGACTGTGGGCCGGAGGGGCCCTGATTGCCCTGGCGCGGCCGATGTCCCGGCCGTGGCGATGGCATGGTGGTGCGGTGCCCAACAAGCTCGCGGAGCAGACGTCCCCCTACCTGCTGCAGCACGCCGACAACCCGGTCGACTGGTGGCCCTGGGGGCCCGAGGCGTTCGCCGAGGCCACCACCCGCGGGGTGCCGGTGTTGCTCTCCGTGGGCTACGCGGCCTGCCACTGGTGCCACGTCATGGCGCACGAGT
The DNA here is from genome assembly GCF_004337455.1 of Parafrankia sp. BMG5.11. NCBI lineage: Bacteria > Bacillati > Actinomycetota > Actinomycetes > Frankiales > Frankiaceae > Parafrankia > Parafrankia sp. BMG5.11. The sequence goes on from NZ_SJXI01000028.1 coordinate 143,604, forward strand.
CCTTCGAGGACCCCGAGATCGCCGCGTACATGAACCAGCACTTCGTCAACATCAAGGTCGACCGGGAGGAGCGCCCCGACGTCGACTCGGTGTACATGGACGTCACGGTCGCGCTCACCGGGCATGGCGGTTGGCCGATGACGGTGTTCCTCACCCCGGCCGCCGAGCCGTTCTTCGCCGGCACCTACTTCCCACCCCGGCCGATGCGGGGCAGCGCGTCGTTCCCCCAGGTCATGGCGGCCATCGTGGACGCGTGGACGGCGCGCCGGGCGGAGGTCGAGCAGTCCGGGGCGGACATCGCCCGCCAGCTGGCGGAGGCGGTGGCGCCCGGTGGAGCGGCGTCCGGCGGTGGGGCCACAACACAGATCACGGCCGACCTTCTCGACCGGGCGGTCGCCGGGCTGGCCGACCGGTTCGACTCCGTACACGGCGGGTTCGGCGGGGCGCCGAAGTTCCCACCGTCGATGGTCGCCGAGATGCTGCTGCGGAGCTGGGCCCGCACCGGGGACGGCCGGGCCCTGGGAATGGTGCGCGAGACCTGCGAGCGGATGGCGCGCGGCGGGATGTACGACCAGCTCGGCGGCGGCTTCGCCCGCTACAGCGTGGACGAGTCGTGGACCGTCCCGCACTTCGAGAAGATGCTGTACGACAACGCCCAGCTGCTGCGGGTCTACCTGCATCTGTGGCGGGCCACGGGCCTGCCGCTGGCCGAGCGGGTGGTGCGCGAGACCGCGGCCTTCCTGCTCGCCGACCTGCGTACCCCCGAGGGGGGCTTCGCCTCGGCGCTCGACGCCGACGCCGTGCCGGCGGGCAGCCCCGGCGGCCATCCCGAGGAGGGCGCGAGCTACTCGTGGACGCCCGCCCAGCTGGTGGACGTGCTCGGCCCCGACGACGGTGCCCTGGCCGCGCGGGTCCTGGGGGTCACCGCGGAGGGGTCGTTCGAGCACGGGACGTCCGTGCTGATGCTGCCGGCCGACCCGGAGGACCCCGCCAGGTTCGCCCGGGTCCGGGCGGCGCTGGCCGCCGCGCGCGCCACCCGCCCACAGCCGGCCCGGGACGACAAGATCGTCGCGGCCTGGAACGGTCTGGTCATCGGGGCGCTCGCCGAGGCGGGCGCGCTGCTGGGCGAGCCGTCCTGGGTGGGGGCCGCCGAGCGCGCCGCCGAGCTGCTGCGGGACGTCCACCTGCATGAGGGCCGGCTGTGGCGGACCAGCCGGGACGGCCGGCGCGGCCCCAACGCCGGTGTGCTGGAGGACTACGGGTGTGTCGCCGAGGGCTTCCTCACGCTGCACCAGGTGACAGGCACCGCGGGCTGGCTCGCGCTCGCCGGCGAGTTGCTCGATGTGGTCCGGGCGCGGTTCGCGGCGCCGGACGGCGGCTACTTCGACACCGCGGACGACGCCGAGGCGCTGCTGCGCCGGCCGCGGGACGCCTCCGACTCGGCGACCCCCTCGGGCCAGGCGGCCGTCGCCGGCGCCCTGCTGACCTACGCGGCGCTCACCGGCTCCGCCGATCACCGGGACAGCGCGCGGGCGACCGTCGAGCAGCTCACCCCGCTGTTGAGCCGGGACGCCCGTTTCGCCGGCTGGGCGGGTGCCGTCGCGGAGGCCCTGCTGGCCGGGCCGGCCGAGGTCGCGGTGGTCGGCCGGCCGGATCTGGAGCGTCTGGCCAGGCTCGGCACCGCTCCCGGCGCGGTCGTCGTCACCGAGGGCCCGCTGACCGCGGGCCGGGACGAGCCGGCCGTCTACATCTGCCGGGACTTCGTCTGCGAGCTCCCGGCGCGGACCCCGGAGGAGGTCCGCGCGCGGCTGGGAGTGCGGCTTCCAGCCTGACTCGATCAGCCTGACCCGATTGGCACGGGCCGGTTTGTTCGCTGAGGCCGAACGTGCCTGGTCCGGACGGCCCGCGCACTGTCACGATTGGCTGTGTAAGCATGTAATCGGCGGCGCGGGCCGGGCGCGGCGTGAGCGGCCGGCCCGGGCGGGGCCACCGTGCCGCCCGACCGGGCGTGCCATCCGACCAGGTGAGGGGTCTGTCATGGCCGGTCTTCGCGGGCGTGGGGGCGGACGGGGAGGCGAACGGCCCGAGCCCGTCCCGGCCGATGACGTCGCCGCGTGGTTCGCCCGCCGAGTACCCGACGGCTGGTTCACCGGGCCACCGAAGGTCACCGTCGACCGGGACGAGATCACCGTGGTCGGCGCGCTGCCGCCGTCGGACGCGGACCGGGTCGGCCGAATCCGCGGATTCCGCGAGGAGACCCGGGACGCGCGAATCGGCATGGCCCGGGAGGCGGAACTGCGCTACGGCCGCAGCGTGTCCTGGGGGGTGTCGCTCGGAGGTAGTACGGAGTTGTTCACCACCGTGTCCGTTCCGGTGATGACCCGGCTGCGCCAGCCCGAGCGGCAGGTTCTCGACACCCTGGTCGATTCCGGGGTGGCGCGCAGCCGGAGCGAGGCCCTTGCCTGGTGCGTGCGGCTGGTGGGGGAGAACGCCGACACCTGGCTCGCCCGGTTGCGCGAAGCGATGGAAAAGGTAGAGCAGATCCGGTCGGAAGGACCGGGAATCTAGTCCCGTCCCGACTGTCTGTCGTCGAATCTTGGACGGTGGGTCCGACCGGCCGAGGGTGAATCCGCCGGCGGCCACCGGTCACCCGTCCCGGGTGATTCGGCATTTCGTATCCCGGTCGGCCGGGCCAAGGGGCCGGACTTTTGGCCCGGCCGGGTGACCGCCCGTGGTGGATCCGGGCACGGCCTTCGGTGGCGGGCAGCGGGGCCGCGGTCACCGCCGCGTCACAAACACGTGCGGGTGTGCCGGGAGTCAGCCGAGCATGGCGATCATCAGTGCTGTGTAGTGACAGCCGGCGGCGACGAGGGTGAATGCGTGGAACACCTCGTGGTACCCGAAGGTGCTGGGTGCCGGGTCAGGTCGGCGGGTGGCGTACACCAGCGCGCCGAGGCTGTAGCAGGCGCCGCCCACCAGTAGCAGGACCATCGCGGCCACGCCGGCCTGGTGCATCAGCTCGGGTATGACGAAGACGGCGACCCAGCCCAGGGCGATGTAGAGCGGGACGATCAGGAAGCGCGGCGAGTGCAGCCACAGCATGCGCACCAGCACGCCCAGCGCCGCGCCGCCCCAGACGACGGCCAGCACGATGCGTGCGGTGTGCTCCGGCATCGCGATGAGGGCGAATGGGGTGTAGGTGCCGGCGATGAAAATGAAGATCATAGAGTGGTCGAGGCGCTTCATCAGCGAGCGGGCGCGTGAGGTCGACCACATTTTTCGGTGATAGAGGGCACTGGTTCCGAACAGTGCGGCAATGCTGATCGCGTAAACGCCCACCCCGAGGCGGGCCCTCAGTGTCGTGGCCAGTGCCACCGCAATGACGCCGAGTGCGAGGCTCACAGGGAATGCTCCGGCGTGTAGCCACCCCCGCATGCGCGGTCGCACCAGGTCACGCGGATGGGAGTTCGAGGTCGCGTCGTCGGAGCCGACGGTCTGCCGCGCGGGGGAGGCCACGGGGCAGAACGATATCGGGTCGGCATCGGGGTCACGAAGCGGAGCCGACCAGCGGCGGTCGGTCCGTCCCGGTGCGTGATGGATCCTACGTTTCCGCGTACTGCCTACCGCGCGACTCTGCACCGAAAGAGCGGTACAGTCTAATGATCCTGAACGCGGCCTCGAACTGCCCCGTTTCCCACAGGTTTGTACCTGGGTGTCTGGTGGTGTTCGGGTGCGAACGCGGCACCTGGCTCACGGCACTCGCACACGGGACGAGAACGCGACAGGTTCAACTCGACCGGAGGTGTGAGCTGTGACGACCGCGGCACAGATTCCCGGGCTGGATGCCGCCCCCACCAAGCACGCCAGGCTGCTCGCCTGGGTGCGTGAGATCGCCGAACTCACCCAGCCGGACCGTATTGAATGGTGCGACGGCTCGGAATCCGAGTTCGATCGGCTGACATCACTGCTCATCGACAAGGGCACTCTCGTCCAGCTTGACGACGAGAAACGCCCGAACAGCTTCTACGCCGCTTCGGACCCCAGCGACGTGGCGCGTGTGGAGGACCGGACCTACATTTGTTCGGAAAAGGCCGAGGATGCCGGCCCGACGAACAACTGGCTTGATCCGGCCGAAATGCGCACGAAGCTGGGTGAGCTCTTCTCCGGATGCATGCGGGGACGGACGATGTATGTCGTCCCGTTCTGCATGGGTCCGCTCGGTTCGCACATCTCGGCGCTCGGCGTCGAAATCACGGACTCGCCCTACGTCGTCATCTCCATGCGCACGATGACCCGTATGGGAACTCCCGCGCTGGACCAGCTCGGTGACGACGGCTTCTTCGTCCCGGCGGTTCACTCACTGGGCGCGCCCCTGGAGCCGGGCGCGACGGACGTCCCGTGGCCGTGTAATTCGACGAAGTACATCACGCACTTCCCGGAGACCCGCGAGATCTGGTCGTACGGCTCCGGTTACGGCGGCAACGCGCTGCTCGGCAAGAAGTGCTACGCCCTGCGCATCGCCTCGGTCATGGCGCGTGACCAGGGGTGGCTGGCCGAGCACATGCTGATCCTCAAGCTGACCTCGCCGGCCGGCAAGGTCCACTTCATCGCCGCCGCGTTCCCGTCGGCATGCGGCAAGACCAACCTCGCGATGCTGATCCCGACGCTGCCCGGCTGGAAGGCCGAGACGGTCGGCGACGACATCGCCTGGATGCGCTTCGGTGACGACGGCCGGCTCTACGCCGTCAACCCGGAGGCGGGTCTGTTCGGGGTGGCGCCGGGCACCGGCGAGGAGACCAACCCGAACGCGGTCAAGACCCTGTGGGGGAACGCGGTCTTCACCAACGTCGCGCGGACCGACGACGGTGACGTCTGGTGGGAGGGCCTCACTCCGGACAAGCCCGCGCACCTCATCGACTGGAAGGGCCGGGACTGGACGCCCGACTCGACCGAACCGGCCGCGCACCCGAACGCCCGGTTCACCGTGCCGGCGAGCCAGTGCCCGACCATGGCGCCCGAGTGGGAGAACCCGGCCGGCGTTCCCATCTCGGCGATCCTGTTCGGCGGCCGCCGCGCGACGGCCGTCCCGCTGGTGACCGAGGCGCCGGACTGGCAGCGCGGGGTGTTCTTCGGCTCGATCGTCTCCTCCGAGACCACTGCCGCCGCGGCCGGGGCGATCGGCAAGCTGCGACGGGACCCGTTCGCGATGCTGCCGTTCTGCGGCTACAACATGGCCGACTACTTCGCCCACTGGCTGGAGATCGGCAACAAGGCCGACCCGGACAAGCTGCCGCGGATCTACTACGTGAACTGGTTCCGCAAGAGCCCCGAGGGCCGTTACCTCTGGCCAGGGTTCGGCGAGAACAGCCGCGTGCTGGCCTGGGTCGCGAGCCGGCTCGACGGCGAGGCGAAGGGCACGGAGACCCCGCTGGGCATCCTCCCGGCCCCGGGCGAGCTCCCCACCGAGGGCCTGGACGTCTCCGAGGCCGACCTGGAGACGCTGCTCTCCGTCGACACCGAGGTGTGGCGGCAGGAGGCGGAGCTGATCCCGGAGCACTACAACACCTTCGGCGACCGCCTGCCGGCCCAGCTGTGGGCGGAGCACGAGGCACTCACCAAGCGCCTCAACGGCTGACGGCCAGCCAGTCAGCTCGCGCGGGCTGAGCTCGGCGCGGGCCGGGCTTCTCGAGGACTGAACGGCCTCGAGGGCCAGGCGTCTGGACGGCTGACGACCGGAGGAGACCGACCGCACCGCGGCCGGTGTCCCTCCCCGGGGCGTCGAACCGGCGTCCGCGATCATTCGCGGGCGCCGGTTCGGCGTTTCGGGGACGGCCGCGTCGCGGGGACGGCGCTGCGGGGAGCGCGGCCCGCGGCCCGTGCCGGCGCGGGGTAGCCGAGGGCGGGGTGCGCGCGGGACGGGCCCCGTGCCGTCGAGGCTGGTCCGCGGTGGGAAGAGTCTCACCGCGCCAGGAGGTCCGAGCGCCGCCGGCGCCGCGACCTGAGAAGAACTGCTCGGTTTCGGTCCGTGAGATTATTCGCAGAGGGTGACTAGAACCGAGTCTTCGCCGAGCATGGACCACGAAGGGCACACAAAGACAAGCGAAGCGTGTTGTAAGAAGTTGGTCGCCATCTTGCGGGGTGGCGGCTAACGTGAGAGCCCTAGCGTCTCAAGTCGTGGTCCGACATCGGGTCGGCCACTCGGGAGGCCCCTCGGTGCCGCAACTGCGACAACGTCAGGAGGCCGGTACCCGGCTCCTGCTCAGGGGCCCGGTCCCGGATACCTCCGAGTAAGCGGGTGGGCGTGTGCCACGAACGCATGTCGTCGACACAAGCGTGCTGCTCTCTGATCCTGGCGCGCTGCTGCGGTTCGCGGAGCACAATGTCGTGCTCCCCCTGGTCGTCATAGGGGAGCTGGAAGGTAAGCGAAACCACCCGGAGCTGGGTTGGTTCGCCCGGGAGGCACTGCGCATCCTGGACGACCTCCGGATCCGCCACGGCCGGCTGGACCAGCCACTGCCGCTGGAGACCGGTGGAACGCTCCGAGTGGAACTTAACCACACCGACTCGTCCGTGCTTCCACCGGGGTTCCGCGTGGACGACAACGACTCCAGGATCCTCTCGGTGGCCCTCAACCTCGCGCGTGAAGGCGCCGAGGTGGTGCTGGTCACGAAGGACCTGCCGCTGCGTGTGAAGGCATCCGTGGTCGGGCTCGCCGCGGAGGAGTACCAGGCACTGTCGCCGGTCGACAGCGGCTGGAGCGGGATGGCGGAGCTGACCGTCAGCCAGGACGATCTCGACCGGCTCTACGCCAAGGAGCTCGTCGAGGCCGCGGAGGCGGCCGACCTGCCCTGCCACACCGGCCTCGTGCTCACCGCGCCCGGAGGGAGCGCCTCGGCACTCGGCCGGGTCACCGCCGACAAGTCCATCCAGCTCGTGCGCGGCGACCGCGACGCCTTCGGGCTGCACGGCCGCTCCGCGGAGCAGCGGGTGGCCCTCGACCTGCTCCTCGACCACGAGGTCGGCATCGTCTCCCTCGGTGGCCGCGCGGGTACGGGAAAGTCCGCCCTCGCCCTGTGCGCCGGCCTCGAGGCGGTCATGGAACGCCGGCTGCACCGGCGGGTCGTCGTCTTCCGCCCGCTCTACGCCGTCGGCGGCCAGGACCTCGGTTACCTGCCCGGCAGCGAGAACGAGAAAATGGCACCGTGGGCGCAGGCCGTCTTCGACACCCTCGGCGCGCTCGTGTCGCCCGAGGTCATCGAGGAGATCGTCGATCGGGGCATGCTCGAGGTGCTCCCGCTCACGCACATCCGCGGCCGCTCGCTGCACGACGCCTTCGTCATCGTGGACGAGGCACAGTCGCTTGAGCGGGGCGTGCTGCTGACGGTCCTGTCCCGGCTCGGCCAGGGCTCGCGGGTCGTCCTCACCCACGACGTCGCCCAGCGCGACAACCTGCGGGTCGGCCGTCATGACGGAGTCGCCTCGGTCATCGAGACACTCAAGGGCCACCCCCTGTTCGCCCACGTCACCCTGACCCGCTCCGAGCGGTCCCCGATCGCCGCCCTCGTCACAACCATGCTCGAGGACCTGGTGCTCTGATCGGGCCCAACCGGCCGAACTGGCCCAGTTTGGCCTAACCACCCCGAACACCTCCCCGAACCACCCACATCCACTGGACGTCCACTCCCGCGGAACATCGGGGCGCCCAGGGACCGTCGCTGCCCGGGCACGCCGCGGTGCCCGGGAGGCGTCGGGTGCCCGGGGGCGTCGGTCTTCGGGGAATCCGGGTGTCCGGGAACGCCTGCCCCGACGGCAGGCCCGGGGTGCGCGGCGACATCGCTGAACCGTGGCGGGTGAGTGAGTCTATAGACCCCCTCACCCGCCACAGACAGCCGCCACATATCGGCCCGGGCGCCAGGATGCTTGGGGGTGCAGGGCGTCGGGGAACGGGGTTGGGGCCTGCGGGGGGTCGGGAACTTGGGGGAGTCCGCGGTGGTTGTGTCTGTCGGAACTCCCCGGAGGTGGTTCGCGATGTTCTTCGGTCGCCACAAGACGACCCTCCCGACTGCCGACCAGGCCCTGCCCGGCCGCGGCACGCCGATCTTCACCGGCCCCGACCGTCACACCGTCCTCGGCACGTCCTTGCTCGGCCCCTTCCCGGAGGGGCTGCGTACGGCGGTGTTCGGGATGGGCTGTTTCTGGGGTGCGGAGCGCAAGTTCTGGCAGGTCCCGGGGGTGTACTCGACCGCGGTCGGCTACGCGGGCGGGATCACGCCCAACCCGACCTACGAGGAGGCCTGCTCCGGCCTGACCGGCCACACCGAGGCCGTGCTCGTCGTCTTCGACCCGGCGAAGGTCGGCTTCGCCGAGTTGCTGCGGGTCTTCTGGGAGGCGCACGACCCGACACAGGGCATGCGCCAGGGCAACGACGTCGGCACCCAGTACCGGTCGGCGGTCTACACGACCGGCGAGGACCAGGCCGCGGCCGCGCAGGCGAGCCGGGACGCTTTCCAGCGCGTCCTCACCGCCGCCGGCTACCCGGAGATCACCACGGAGATCGCGCCCGCCGGCCCGTTCTACTACGCCGAGGAGTACCACCAGCAGTACCTGTCGGACGCCAAGAATCCCCACGGCTACTGCGGCCTGGGCGGAACCGGAGTCAGCTGCCCCGTCGGCCTCGCGTCAGCGGAGTCCTGAGCGATCGCCAGCCGGTTGGACCAAGCGCTCCGACCGGCTGGCGGCCAGTGTGTCCAGACCCGTGGCCGGTGTCGGAAGGGTCAGGGCGGGCAGCGCAGGTCGGGAGTCCCGAGACCCATGACCAGGTCGCAGTACGCGGCCCGGGTGACCTGCCAGCCCGCCGGGGTGAGTACCGCCTCGCCGAAGGCGCCCGAGGGGCTGCGTGCCGCCAGCAGGGCCTGAGGAGGCACTGTCGGGTCGGTGAACGAGACCCACAGCCCCGCCGAGACGGTGCCCGGGGCGACGACGAGCATCTGATCGATCTGCACCGACAGGGTGGCCGCGAACCGGGGGTACCGGGCCGCCACCTTGGCGCGCAGTGAGGCCAGTGCCGGGCCGTCCTGCACCGCGGCGGCGAACCGGTCGTCACGGACGCCGGCGGTGAAGGCGTCGTGGAACGCGGCGCGGATCGCCTCCGCCGTCGTTTCGTCCGGTGGCACCGGCGGAGGCGGCTGCCCGACGAGTGTGAGCCCCTCCGCGACGCGGGCGACGACTGCCGGGTCGGCGGCGCTGGAGTCGGCCGGGTCGGCGGTCCACTTCCCGTTGACGAGCAGCGGTACCTCGCTGACCCGCGCCCGTAGCCTGCGCCAGCGGGACGTGGCCGCGTTGACCAGGGCACGGCGGACGTAGGCCTCCGGCTTCGGGTCGTTCATCTGGCCCCAGTGCCGGTAGGTGCGCTCGAACGCACCCTGCAGCAGGTCCTCGCCCGCCGCCCAGTCGCCGCCGACGAGCAGCACGGCGCTCAGTAGCAGTCGATCCGCGCAGTCAGCGACAAAGTGTTCAAAGCTGGCGTCGTCGGCAGGCACGGCCTCGTCTCCCTGAGAAATATCGCCGTTGCCCTGTTCCGTACGCATCCGGCCCGTCCCGCGATGCCTCGCGAACCAGACTCGTCGGCAGTCACCTGCGAAGAGCGTCCTAACTTCGGTCCCGCGGTGGCCGTGGGTGATCGCCTTGAGGGTGTGGGTGCGGGCCCCGCCCGCGGGCTCAGGCGTCGACCACCCGGCGCCACGTCTCGTCGGTGATGACCACGTGGTCGAGGAAGCGCAGGCCCAGCAGCGCGGCCGACTCCCGGAGCCGGGTGGTGACGCGGCGGTCGTCCGCGCTCGGCTCGGGGTTGCCGTCGGGGTGGTTGTGGGCCACTCCGAACGCCGAGCCCCCGCAGCGCAGCACGTAGCCGAGCAGGTCGCGCATGCTCAGCGGGCTGTGGCCGGACGCGCCCTGCGTGAGCAGCCGCGCCCGCAGGATGCCCGCGTTGCCGTCGCAGACGACCACGACGACACGCTCGCCGCGCAGGCCGCGCAGCAGCGGCGCGGCGGCCTCGGCCAGTGCCGCCGTGCTGGTCAGCCCGGTGGCGCCGGCCGCCGGGGGCCGGGCGCGCCGGCCCAGGTGGAAGGCCGCGCAGACCCGGGCCGCCTTCGCCGGCCCCACCCCGGGCTGCGCGATCAGCTCCTGCGGGTCGGCCCGTGAGAGCTCGTACAGCCCGCCGTGCCGGGCGATGAGCCGCCCGGCGAGATCGACCGCGTCACAGCCGGGCGAGCCCGACCCGAGCAGGAGCGCCAGCAGCTCGCGATCGGCGAGTGCCTCGGCGCCCGCGGCCAGGGCTCGCTCGCGTGGCCGTTCCCGTATCGGAAGATCCTTCACCCGCATGGCTACCCCGTTCATGGGCGAATGACATCACGAGCCGGGCCCGCCGTGCCCGGCGTCGTATCACGGTAGACGGCGGGTACGACGGGTTCCGCCAGTCGCGGCGCCCCGGGGGTATCGCAACGTCGCGGGGTGCCTGCGCGTCTGTTCTGTGCCTGCACACTTCGGCGCGTGGGGGAACATGTGGCTCGCCGCAACAACGACCACCGGACGTGGGACGAACTCAGCCGCCCGGAACAGCGGACCGGGCTGGCGCTGCTCGCCGCCGTCGGGCTCGTCGCGGTGATCGGGGTGTGGTTCCTGATCGGTGGTGACGGCGCGGACGCCGAGACCGGCGCGGCCGCGCCCCCGACCATCGACCTCGAGGCCGAGCTGGCCGACTGGTACCAGTCCACGTCGGCGGTGCGCACGGACGTCGCCAGGGCGGCCACCGACGTGCGCACCCACATCGGCGCGAACGACGGGATCTCGCTGCGGCCAGCCTGTGAGGTGCTGGACCGGGCGGCCCGGGACGCGGCCGAGATCCCGGCCGCGCCGCTGGAGTCGGCGGCTCGGACCTGGTCCGACGGTGCCGCGGCGTACGCCGGCGCGGCCAGGGCCTGCGGCAACCTCTTCGACGGCACGCCCGTCCCGCCGCCCACCCTGCTCACGCGCACGACGTCCGCTCTCGACACGGCGGACGGCCTGTGGGCTCGGCTGGCGTCCGACCTGGGTGAACCGGCCCTCGTGGTCCCTCCGGCCTGAGCCGGCCGGGTTCGGGCGGCGTGGCTTCGATGCTGCGACACTTCGGCTGATGGACTACCCAGCACAGTTCGAGGCCCACGCCGACGCCCTGCTGGCGGCCGCGTCGCGTGATCTCGACGCACCCGTCCCGAGTTGTCCCGGCTGGGACTGCCGCCGCCTGGTCTCCCACGTCGCCCGGTTGCTCGCCTCGACGGTGCGCCACCTGCCGCGGGGAACGACCGATCCGCCCGAGCTGGTGCCCCGCCCGCCCGCGGAGGCCGGCGAGCTCACCGCCTACTACCGGCGGATGGTCACCGAAACGCTCACGGTGCTTCGTGACGTCGATCCGGGCGCGCCGGCCTGGACGTTCGTCGCCGGGTTCGCCCCCGAGGTGGCCGGGTTCTGGCCGCGCCGGCTGGCCAACGAGTTCCAGGTGCACGCCTGGGACGCCGCCGCCGCGTTCGGTGCGCCGCCGGAGCTGGTCCCGCAGCTGGCCGCGGACGGCGTGGACGAGGTGTTGACGGTGCTGCTGCCGGCGGCGCGTGCGGCCGGGATCTCGCCGCCGGGCGAGGGCACCGCGCATGTGCACCTCACCGACCTGCCCGGCGAGTGGCTGGTGCGTCTGAACGGCCCCGCCGTCACGGTGACGCCCGAGCACGCCAAGGGGGACGCCGCGCTGCGGGGGCCGGCCGGGCCCGTCCTGCTCGCGTTGTGGGGGCGGCTCGATCCGGCCGCTCCCGGTCCGCGTGGGGACGGCCTCGCCGTCCACGGCGACGCCGCCATCCTGGCCGGGCTGCGGCCGGGCTGATCAAGGCCGTCCCGGTGCTCGCGGGTGCGGCGTTCCCGCCGGCGTGTCCTCAGGGATCCGCCGGCGGGAACGCCGCCGGCTCACGAAGTGCCGGTGGGCCGGCGGAACAGCGTGGCGGTGGGGGCCGCGGCGGTCAGCGTGGCCTTGGCCGGGGTGAACAGGAAGGACTTCTGCGGCAGGCCGTCCGGGCCGAGGAAGAACGCCTGCTCGATCGAGTCGACCTGGATGCGTGCCCCGGTGTCGTATCCCGCGCCGATCAGCCGGGTCGCCTGGATGGAGGCGATGTCCTCGGCGACGGTGCCCGGCGGGAGCGCGATCGCGGTCTGCGCGGGGGAGTCCCGCTGGATGGACCACGCCGGATACACCCCGCTGGAGCGGAACGTGTTGGGGTTGCCGGAGAGCCGGACGCCCACGGACAGCCCGACCCAGGCGTCGTCGGTGTTCGGCTGGCCCAGCGTGCTCTTACGGATGACCAGGTACAGGTAGTTGCGGGGATCGCTGATCAGGTCGGTGGACGACGCCTCGGGGGCCTCGGTCACCTTGCCCTCGCGGTTCACCTCCTGGGCCATCACCCAGTACGTCCACGGGTTGCGGTCCATGACCCGCTCGCGGGCCTCGTCCGCCTGGTCCAGGGGCTCGCCCAGGGCGAGGGAGAAGCGCATCCTGCCGTCCGTCGGGTCGCACATGTTGTTGTTCAGCGTGCAGGTCTGCAGGACGGGGTGGGTGCCCTCGAGACGTCCGGTGAACGGGGCCTGGACGTGCTCGGGCGCCTGGATCACGGCGCTGCCCGGGACGGCGTTGCCGGCGGCGTCGACCTCGACCTGGTAGGTCCACTCGATGTCGGTGGTGCGGCCCCAGCGGGCCATCAGCGCGGGCGTGGACGTCCCGCCGTCCTCGTTGCTCCAGATCATGGAGTAGGTGAACAGGCGGTGCCCGGAGACCGCGGTCGGGGCCTCGGAGTAGAAGGCGACGAGCGGGGCGTCGGTGAGGGCGTTCTGGAAGGGGCCGGTCGCCGGTGTCCCGGGCAGAAGCGCGGGGTTGACCGCCGTGCGCCCGTAGAGCACCGGGGCGTTGCGGGCCGCCGCGTACTGGGGGTCACCGGGCGCGATCGTGCGGAAGGCGAAGTCCGACAGCTTCGCCGTGGACGACCCCTGCGGGGAGCGGTCCCCGGCGAACAGCAGCCGCAGGTTGTGCTTCCCGGGGGTGAGCGCGCCGAGGGCCAGGCCGCGCCGGATCGGGAACGACGCGGGGATCACCACGTCCGTCGTGTAGGTGCCGTCGACGAACACGGAGACCACGGCGGACTCGGAACCGACCGTTCCCCAGGAGACGCCCGGGGCGGACGTGGTCACGTCGAGCACGACCTCGCCCGCGTTGTCCACGCTGAACGGGACGGTCGTCTCGGCCGCGCGGTCGAGCACCACCTCGGCGGGCGCGGCGGGCGCGTCACCGCTCGAGTCACACGCCGCGACGGTCACGGCGAGCAGGGTGGCGGCGAGCCCGCCACCGAGCAGTCGGCGAATTACCCCAGGCACCCGATTCTCCTTCTGTGATCCGGGAGCACCCGCCGCGCCGCGGCCGTCCCACCCGTCCCGAATCGTCACGCGATCCTGCGTTTCTCCATCCTGACGTCTCAGCCGCGTTCGGTCGCAGCCGGCCTCCCCCTAATGGGGGTGTCATCCTGGAAGGTCCAGTTGGCGGGCACCCGTTTGGTCACTCTTGGTTGAGGGTGCGGGTGGGGTTCGGACGTCCGCGAGCGGGGTGGCCGCTGCCGCGGGTGGCGGATGTCGCTCGCCGCGACGGCCGGGAATCCCTCCGAACGTGCCCGCGGCGGACGCGGAGGCGCAGGCCCGTCCGGCATCATTCTTGAGGGGTACGTGCAGCAGGGGTGCGTGAGCGCGTGGAGACAGACGCCCGGAGCCAGGAACGCTCGTACCCATGGCACGCCATCGGCAGCCAGATCAGGGCTCCCCGCCGCACGGGTCGTCGGCTGGGTGGGGAGCCGCCCGACCACAGGCCGTCGAAGCACGCGGGGAGGCACCGTGCGCAAGTTCGTGATCATGGGCGTGCAGGGCAGCGGGAAGGGGACCCAGGCGAAGCTGATGGCCGACGAGCTCGACCTGGTCCACATCAGCGTGGGCGACGTGTTCCGCTGGAACGTGCAGAACCACACCAAGATCGGCGCGCAGGTGCGGCGGATCGTGGCCAGCGGGCACCTGGTGGGCGACGACCTCGTCGAGTCGGTGGTCCGCACCCGGCTCACCGAGCACGACTGGAACTACGGGTTCATCATCGACGGGTTCCCGCGCAACGCCAGGCAGGCGGAGTTCTTCCTGGAGAGCTACGACATAGACGGCGTCATCTACCTCGACCTGCCGGACGAGGAGGTGGTGCGCCGGGTGCTGGCCCGCCGGCTGTGCTCGCGATGTGGTCTTGACTACAACCTGATCGCGAGCCGGCCGCAGATCGAGGACACCTGTGACGTCTGTGGGGGCGCGCTGGTGACGCGCTCCGACGACAACCCCGAGGCCCTTGCGGTGCGGCTCTCGGAGTACCACGCGAAGACCCGGCCGGTGATGGAGATCTTCCAGCGCAAGGAGCAGGTCGCCGTGGTCGACGCGCGGCGCTCCGTTCTGGAGGTGCAGGCGGAGATCCGCGACCAGTTCGCCCTGCCGTCACCGCGCGCGATGGCACGGTGACCGTCCCGCCCGGCGGATCCACTCTGGCCCGGTGATGATCCGCCGGCCCGGCGGTAATCCCCCGGGCCGGGGGAGTCACTGCTTCTGGAAGACGACCGCGATCGCGTTCGCGGAGCCGACGCCGGCGGCCCCGATCGTCCCGGTCACGCCCTTGCCCCGGAACTCGATCGAGCTGGCGATGCCGGCGACACCGACGTCCCGGGTGATCTCGTACCCGGCGGCCGGCAGCGCCTGGCGGTAGAAGGCGCGGGCGGCGTCGCTGTCCACGCCCTCCATCGTGAAGGTGGAACGGCTGCCGGTGGTCGTCCCCACCTTCACGGTGGCGCCGGGCGGGATCGGGAAGTCGGGCGGGATGTTCGTGCCGCGCAGCGCCTCCGCCCCGGTCGCCGTGTCGACTCGACCGACGCCGGGCAGCGAAGTCGGGATCGCCGTCGGCAGCGAGGTCGGCAGGGACGTCGGCAGGCCGCTGGGCAGGCTGGTCGGAAGGCTGGTAGGCAGGCTCGCCGAGGGCTTCGGGACGTCCAGGTCGCCGTCGGAGCCGTTGCAGCCGGCGAGGGTGACCGCGGCCACGGCCGCCATCCCCACCGCCAGCAGCCTGCCCCGGTATACCCGCGGCCCGACCTGGGTGAGGGCGATTTTCGGCATGCCCGGTCCTCCCCGTGCTCATGATCGCGCCGTGCCGCCGCGGCCCGTCATGCGGCGGATCTACACAAGATCGACTGAGGACACCCTAGCGGCACGTCGTCCGAACCCGTCTCATCGTGTCACGAACGCGACGACTCGCCGCATCCCGCCGAACTCGCCCCGCCCCCGGAACTCCCCGCATCCCGTGGGAACTCCCGGCATCCCCTGCGAACCAGGTGGATTGGGCGGGGGACAAGTGGGGGATAGGGAACTACGTGCCACCCGGAGGCGGGACCACCGCCGCCTCGGGCCCGGCGCGGGCGGGCGCCGCGGGCGGGGTCGCCCGGGTTGGGCGCGCGGCGCGGTCGCACGATTCCGGCGACTGATCGTCAGGCCTGCTGGTCATGGCGTTTTAGCCCACTGTGCCCCCATTGTCCATACCTGGAGTCAGGGAGTGCGCACGGAGCCGGTCCGATAAGTGTCACCCCATCTGGGGGGTGCCTTGGGCGGCTTACACCTGTACGTTCCTTTTGTGGCGGTCACGAACAACGCGGTGATCGGTGTTGCGCTGGGGTACATCGAGGCCAACCCCGACGAGACGGACCTACTACGTTCCCTGATCGTGCTTGCGCTGCATGGGCCGCCCGTCGTCACCCGCTCCACGACTCCGGCCCATGTCACGTGCAGTGCGGTGCTGGTCTCGCCCGACTGGCGGGTGCTGCAGACCAGGCGGCGCCCCGCCAGGAACTGGCGGCTGCCGGGCGGGCACATCGACCCCGAGGACCAGTCGCTGCTCGGCGCCGCGCTGCGCCACCTCGCGACGGAGGCCGACATCGAGGCGAACGGCCTGATCCCGGCGAGCGTGTTACCCGTTGACGTGACGGCCCACCCCATCGACGCCGTCCCCGCGCTCAGCGAGCCCGAGCACGTGCACTACGAGGCCACTTTCCTGCTGCACGTCGACGACCGCACGCTGCCCGAGCCGTCGGGCCGGGGGATCTCCCGCCGCTGGGTGAACCTCGCCGACGTACGCGGCAAGCTCGGCGACAAGCTCCGGCTGGCCTCCAACCGCGCCGAGGTCTGACCTACCGCTCCGAATGACCTCGGACAATGTGTTCCGTGATGTGACGGATCCGCGTCCGGGTTATTTCTCGGCCACGGCGTCGGCCGGCCTGGTCGCTGTGGCCGGTGAAATCCGCGAAACAATACGCGCACCCTCTTCTCTCGCGTCCCGGCCGCCGCTACACACATCTGGTGGCAGCGCGCGGGACCGGTCGGCGGGGGACGACCCCTGTCGTCGATGGCCCTGGCCCTGGCGCTGGTCAGCTGCATCGCCTGCTCCTCGTGCCTTCCCCTGCCACGGCGGTCCTGCCCGCTCCCGGTGAGGCCCCCGCCGCGCCAGCCGCCCGCGATTCCCCTCGGGCGGACGGCGACGGAGTCGACCCGTTGAGCACCCCGCCGACCCGTCCCCTGATCGGGGTCAGGGGACGATCGGAAAAATATCCGGGCAGTACTGATGGATCTTTAGCTGAAAGCGATTCGACAAGCACGGCCGCTCCGGGCGGACCGGATTCGGCGAGCGGGCCGGACGGGGCGACCAGTGTGGTGGGTGGGCGGGGGCGGGCTTCAATGTGGATCCCTGCTCTCCGAGCCCGCCTCGGGATGACGCCGGGTTCGGCCGGACGGGTCCTGCCTGGGACAACGTCCGGCTGACGACGGGGCGCGGTCGTAGGCTCCTGGAACGGGTGCCGGCGGCCGAGTGCCGGGTGCCGGTGAAGGGGAGCGGCGTGGACACGATTCCGATCCGGTTCGTCGACGGTCGCATGGTGCTCGACATCGCCGAGTCACTGTCGACGGTGCGCTGCGACGGCAGCCACCTGTGGCTGGGCGGCGACGAGACCGTGACGATCGAGCGGGTGACCCGCTCGGCGGACGGCGACTGCTACGGCGGGCACGTGAGCTTCCAGGTGGGCGACTTCCTGGCGCTGCCCGAGCCGGCCGACGCCGACGGGGTCGTGCCGGAGATCGACATCGAGGGCCTGGACCTCGCAGGCGGCTACCTCTGGTTCACCGGGTCGCACGCCAGGACGCGCAAGCGGGTGCGGCCCGACCACGCCACCGAGGCGGCGCTCACCCGGCTCGCCAAGGTGAGCAACAACGCCAACCGGCACATCATCGGCCGGATACCGGTCGTGGAGACGCCCGACGGGCCCGTGCTGGCCGCATCGGCGCCGGACCCGGCGAACCCGGGCCGGAAGTTGTCGGCGGCGGCCCTGGGCCTACGCAAGAGCACCCGGCTCACCCGCGCGCTGCGCGACGACCCGCACCTGGGGCCCTTCCTCACGATCCCCAGCAAGGACAACGGCCTGGACATCGAGGGACTGGCCGTCGTGGGGGAGCGGATCTACCTGGGCCTGCGGGGCCCCGTGCTGCGCGGCTGGGCCGTCGTCATCGAGCTGCGGCTGGCCGGCAGCGACGGCCCCGACCTGCTGCTCGCCCCGCTCGACGACGGCCCCTACCGCAAGCACTTCCTCGACCTGGGCGGCCTCGGGGTGCGCGACATGATCCCCTACGGGGACGACCTGCTCGTCCTCGCCGGGCCGACGATGGATCTCGACGGCCCGGTCCGCATCCACGCCTGGCGGGGCGCGGTGCGGGCGGAGACGTCCGTCGTGGTGCGTGGCACCGTCATCGAGAAGATCATGGACGTCCCCTACGGCGATGGAGTGGACCACGCCGAGGGCATCACCCTGATCCCCGACCCGGGTGGTTCCGGCGGGCAGGCGCTGCTGGTCGTCTACGACAGCCCCGCTCCGCACCGCCGCCGGCACCGCCACGAGATCATCGCGGACGTCCTGCCCCTGCCGCCCGCCGCCGGCTAGCCCGCCGTCACAGGTGACGGCCCGAGATGCGGGCCACCGCCCGCATCTTGTTCATCGCGTCGAGCGCGGCGACCTTGTAGGACTCCGCCAGGGTCGGGTAGTTGAAGACGGTGTCGACCAGGTAGTTGACCGTTCCGCCGCAGCCCATCACGGCCTGCCCGATGTGGACCAGCTCGGTGGCCCCGGTGCCGAAGACGTGGATGCCGAGCAGCCGGCCGTCCTCCGGGCTCACCAGGAGCTTGAGCATGCCGTAGGAGTCGCCCAGGATCGCGCCGCGGGCCAGCTCGCGGTAGCGGGCGATGCCCACCTCGAAGGGCACCGCGCGCTCGGTGAGCTCGTCCTCGGTGCTGCCGACGTAGGAGATCTCCGGGATCGTGTAGATGCCGATCGGCATCAGCTCGGCCCGCATCCCCGTGGCCGGCTCGCCGCACGCCGCGTAGGCGGCCAGCCGCCCCTGCTCCATGGACGTCGCCGCCAGGGCCGGGAAACCGATCACGTCACCGACGGCGTAGATGTGGTCCACCTCGGTGCGGAAGTCCGGGCCGACCAGGATCCGGCCGCGGTTGTCCGCGGAGAGCCCGGCGTTCTGCAACTGGAGGACCTCGGTGAGCCCCTGCCGCCCGGCGGAGTACATGACGGTGTCGGCGGGGATCTTCTTGCCGCTCTCCAGCGTCGTGAGGGTGCCGCCGTTGTGGCGCTCGACGGAGACCACGGACTCGCGGAACCGGAAGGTCACCGCGAGGTCGCGCAGCTGGTACTTGAGCGCCTCGATGATCTCCAGGTCACAGAAGTCCAGCATCCGGTCGCGCCGTTCGACGACGGTGACCTTTGTGCCCAGTGCCGCGAACATCGAGGCGTACTCGATGCCGATCACTCCGGCGCCGACCACGACCATCGAGCCGGGGATCCGGTCGATGTCGAGGATCTGGTCGCTGTCGACGACCGTGCGGCCGTCGAAGTCCACCGAGTCGGGCCGGGCCGGCCGGGTGCCGGTGGCAATGATGATCTTGTTGGCGCGGACCTGTCGTTCCTCGACCCCGCCAGGCCCGCGGACGCTCACGGTGTTCGGGTCGAGGAAGGTCGCGAGCCCGGAGAGGACCTGGACCCGGTTGCGGGTGAGCTGGCTGCGGATCACGTCGATCTCGCGGCCGATCACGTGCTGCGTCCGTGCGGAGAGGTCCGCGACCGTGATCTCGTCCTTGAGTCGGTAGCTCTGGCCGTAGACCTCTCGCTGGGCCAGGCCCGTCAGGTACATGACGGCCTCGCGCAGCGTCTTGGACGGGATGGTCCCCGTGTTGATGCAGACCCCGCCGATCATGTCCCGCTTGTCGACGACCGCGACGCTGCGCCCGAGTTTGGCCGCGGCGATGGCAGCCTTCTGCCCGCCGGGCCCGGAACCGATGACAAGGACATCGACCTCGTGCACGTCGTTTCCCCCTGTCATTTATCGTGTCGCGCCGAGGCTATCCGCCCAGGAGGCCCGGAACCTCCGGCGGTCGGTGTTGTTACGCCGTTTTCTCGCCCAGGTCCCCAGAACGTCACACCAGTCGCGCCATGTCATGGCTTGCGTTCCCATCGTCACACGCCGACGCGGGGGGACGGCGTGGTCCACCCGTGCTCACCCGGCCCGTGCCGGCCCGTGGTCACCCGGGCCCCGTGCCGGCCCGTGGTCGCCCACCGGCCGGAGGAAACCCAGAAATCCGTGGTGCGGCCCGTAACGAAAGCCGAGCCGCCTCGTTGGACAGGGCATCGGGGGTCGCGGGGGTCGTGGAGGCTGGCTGGGGGGTCTTCCACGGCTCTCGCGACGGGGTATGCTGGCCTGCCGTGGGGATGGCGTGCTCCCGGCCAGTGGCCGGGGGAACAGGCGTCGGCATCGGGACCCGGCTCCCGCACGTTCGTGGAGCCGGGTCCGTTCCCTGTCCCACCGCTACGGGCCCACCCGGGCCCGTCCCCCCCGTTCCGCCTGATCGAGCGCACCGACGGGCCGAGTCGCGCCCGAGGGTGCCGGCGGCGAAAGCCGAGCACCCGTGGGAGGCGCACCCGCGGGCGACCGCCCACGGGTGCGGCTACCGGTCCGTCCTACCGGTCCGTCCTACGGGTGCGTCATCGACAGGACGTCGAGCGCGCTGTCCAGCTCGGCCTCGGTGAGCTTGCCGGCCTGGACGTACCCGCGCTCGATCACGACCTCGCGGATCGTCTTCTCCTCGGCCAGCGACTGCTTGGCGACCTTGGCCGCCTCCTCGTAGCCGATGTACTTGTTGAGTGGCGTCACGACCGACGGCGAGGACTCCGCGTAGCGGCGGCAGCGCTCGACGTCCGCGACGATGCCGTCGATGCAGCGGTCGGCGAACAGACGGCTGATCGTCGACAGGATGTAGATCGACTCGAGCAGGTTGCGGGCGATGACCGGCAGCATCACGTTGAGCTCGAAGTTGCCGGCCGAGCCGCCGAACGCCACCGCCGCGTCGTTGCCGACCACCTGGGCCACCACCTGGCAGACCGCCTCGGGGATGACCGGGTTCACCTTGCCGGGCATGATCGACGACCCGGGCTGCAGGTCCGGCAGCCTGATCTCGCCCAGCCCGGCCCGCGGGCCCGAGGACGCCCACCGCAGGTCGTTCGAGATCTTGTAGAGCGACACCGCGATCACCCGCAGCACGCCGGACGCCTCGACGAGGCCGTCCCGCGAGGCCTGGGCCTCGAAGTGGTTGCGGGCTTCGGTGAGCGGGAGCCCGGTGCTCGCCGCCAGCTCCTCGATGACCGCCGCCGAGAACCCCGGCGGCGTGTTGATGCCGGTGCCGACCGCGGTGCCGCCCAGC
Organism: Parafrankia sp. BMG5.11; assembly: GCF_004337455.1. Lineage (NCBI taxonomy): Bacteria > Bacillati > Actinomycetota > Actinomycetes > Frankiales > Frankiaceae > Parafrankia > Parafrankia sp. BMG5.11. Next base: position 164,536 of record NZ_SJXI01000028.1, read on the forward strand.
GGCAGCTCGCCGATCCGGGGCAGCGCGCCGTTGAGCCGCTCGACACCCAGCCGGACGGCCGCCGCGTACCCGCCGAACTCCTGGCCGAGGGTCACCGGCGTGGCGTCCATGAGGTGGGTGCGCCCCGACTTGACCACCTCGGCGAACTCGGTCGCCTTCCGCTCCAGTGAGACGGCGAGGTGATCGAGCGCGGGGATCAGCTCGTGCACGATCCCCTGGGTCGCCGCCACGTGGATCGAGGACGGGAACACGTCGTTCGACGACTGCGAGGCGTTCACGTGGTCGTTCGGGTGAACGGCCCGGCCGAGCCGCTCCGAGGCGAGCGACGCCAGCACCTCGTTGGTGTTCATGTTGGACGACGTGCCGCTGCCGGTCTGGAAGACGTCGAGCGGGAACTGGGTGTCCCAGTCGCCCCGGGCCACCTCGCCGGCGGCCTCGGCGATCGCCGCGGCGATGTCACCGTCGAGAACGCCGAGTTTGGCGTTCACGGTCGCGGCCGCGGCCTTGATCCGCGCGAGCGCCGCGATGTGGGCGCGCGAGATGCGCTGGCCGGAGACGGGGAAGTTCTCGACCGCCCGCTGCGTCTGCGCTCGCCACTTCGCCGCGGCCGGCACCCGCACGTCACCCATGCTGTCGTGCTCGATGCGGTATTCCTGCTCGCTCATGACTCGTGCTCGCTCATGCGCCGATCTCCCGAGATGTCCGTCGACCTTGATCTGGCTTGCCGCCGATCCGGCTTGCCGCGGAACCGCCCGCGGCGCTGGCGATGACAGGCCACTGCCGACCCTAGGACATCAGGTGCATCCGTCGCCTCGGCCGGCATCCCCGGCGGGCGCTCGTCACATCGCCCGAGACGGGCCTGCGCGGGCGGCATGCCGGGCGGCCGGCACCCGTCACCGGGCCACCACAGACGAACGTCCGGTGCCGCACCAGGCTGGCGCGGCACCGGACGGAGAGAAACACGATGGGTGGACCGGGCTACGAGCGAAGCCGGTGACCAGCACGGGCGTCGACGATCATCCGACCGGGTGGCGCAGCCGCCCGATGGGACACGGTCCTCACACCACGCGCGGTGACCCAGGCGTGAGGGGGCCGCCGGCAGCACGACCGACCGGAATTTCCGGCGCTGGCTGGACGGCCCGTTGGTGCCGGCGCCGACGACGCCTCCGGCCGCGACCGCCCGAATGCGGCGATGCGGCTTGGACGGCGGCGCCGACGCCGGATGAATGTCGGCGGAGTGGATATCGCTGGAGTGACGTACCGCTGGAGTGCTGTGCCGCCTGGTGCCGTCGGCGCGCTCAGGATGAGCGAGCGTCAGGCGCCCGCGGCCCGCTCCCGGGCACGCATGTCGCGACGCAGCTCCGGCGGGAGCGCGAACAGCAGGTGCTCGTCCGCCGAGGTGACTTCCTCGACGTCGTTGAACCCGCGGTCCGCCAGCCACGCCATGACCCCGGTGACGAGTTCCTCGGGGACGGACGCCCCGCTCGTCACACCAACCGTCTCGACACCGTCGAGCCAGCCCTCATCCACCTCGGCGCAGTCGTCCACGAGGAACGACTTGGGTGCACCGGCGTCGAGGGCGACCTCGACGAGCCGGACCGAGTTGGAGGAGTTCGGTGAGCCGACCACGATGAGCAGGTCGACCTTCTCGGCGATCTCCTTGACGGCCACCTGGCGGTTCTGGGTGGCGTAGCAGATGTCGTCGCTCGGCGGCCCCTGCAGATGCGGGAACCGCTCGCGAAGCGCCTTGACCGTTGTCTGCGTCTCGTCGACCGAGAGCGTCGTCTGCGAGAGGAACGCGACCCGCTTCGGGTCCCGGACCTTCACAGCGGCGGCGTCCTCAGGACCGTCGACCAGATGGATACGGTCCGGCGCCTGGCCGGTGGTGCCTACTACCTCCTCGTGGCCCTCATGACCGATGAGGAGGATGTCCAGATCCTCCTTGGCGAACCGGCGAGCCTCGGAGTGGACCTTGGTAACGAGGGGGCACGTCGCGTCAATGGTGCGAAGCTGACGCGAGGAAGCCTCCTCGTGGACCGTCGGTGCCACGCCGTGCGCCGAGAACACCACCGTGGCGCCGTGAGGCACCTCGTCGGTCTCTTCGACAAAGATCGCGCCCTTCGCTTCCAGCGTCTTGACGACGTGAGCGTTGTGCACGATCTGCTTGCGTACATACACCGGCGACCCGTACAGATCGAGTGCCTTCTCGACGGTTTGGACCGCGCGATCGACACCCGCGCAGTAGCCGCGCGGCTTGGCCAACAAGACCCGCCCCATGTCGCAGCAGTCTACGCGGGAGCAGCGAGGCTGGAAGAGCGGCGAGCGGAGCATCACCGGATGGGCAGCATCGTCCGGCCCGCCGGTGACCTTCCCCCGTGGGGGAGGTCGTACGGTTCGACAGGTGCCCCTGACCTCGACCCCGGACGAGCCGCTCCCGGTGCGGACGATCTCCCGGGCGTTGGGTGACTGGATCTCCCGGCTCGGTCGCGTATGGGTGGAAGGTCAGGTCACCGAGATCTCCCGCCGGCCGGGCATGAACACGGTCTTCCTCACCCTGCGCGACCCTGTCGCGGACGTCTCCCTGCGGGTCACCTGCCCCCGGGCGGTGTGCGACGCGGTCGGTCCCGGGCTCGTCGACGGGGCCCGGGTGGTGGTCTGGGGCAAGCCCAGCTTCCACCCCGGCCGGGGCACGTTGGCCCTTGCTGTAGTGGAGATTCGCCCTCTGGGGGCCGGTGCGCTGCTGGCCCGGCTGGAGCGGCTGAAGGCCACGCTCGCCGCCGAGGGACTCTTCGCGGCGAGCCGCAAACGGCGGCTCCCGTTCCTCCCGACGGCGGTCGGCCTCATCACCGGGCGTGCATCCGCCGCCGAGCGCGACGTGATCGAGAACGCCCGCCGCCGGTGGCCCGCGGTACGCATCGAACTACGGGAAGTGGCGGTCCAGGGCCCCCTCGCGGTGAGCCAGATCCTCGACGCGCTGTCCGATCTGGACGCCGACCGCGCCGTCGAGGTGATCGTCATCGCCCGCGGCGGGGGCTCCCTGGAAGATCTCCTACCGTTCTCGGACGAGGCCCTGCTGCGCGCCGTTGTCGCCGCCCGGACACCTGTCGTGTCGGCAATCGGACACGAGCAGGACACCCCCCTGCTCGACTTTGTGGCCGACGTCCGAGCCTCCACGCCGACCGACGCCGCCAAGCGTGTGGTCCCCGACGTCTCCGAGCAGTCAGCGCTGGTGGAGGCCCTGCGCAGCCGGGCCCGCAGGGTCCTCGCGCACCGCCTCGACCTCGAACGACGCCGGCTGGCGGACCTGCGGGCCCGTCCCGTCCTGGCAGCCCCGCTGCGCGAGATCGACCGGCGCGAGCAGACCGTCGGGGCGCTGCGCTCGCGCTCGCTGCGCTGCCTCACCCACGCGGTGGACGTCGCCGAGCGCGACCTCGTCCACGCGGCGGCACGCATGCGGGCGCTGTCCCCGGCGGCCACGCTGGAACGCGGCTACGCCCTGATCCAGAACGCGGACGGCGCGGTGATCCGCTCACCGGCCGAGATCGAGGCCGGCGACCCGCTGACCGTCCGGGTCGCGGGCGGTACCTTCGCCGCCAGAGCGGAGTGACCACCACGCGGCGCTCGAACGGTTCTCCCGGTGTTCTCGTCTCTCGGTGTTCTCAGCGTTTTCGGTGCTCTCGAGCCCGGGCGCGGGCTCACGGCCGTCGAGCGGGACAGCCGTCGAACGGGACAGGAGAAGGCACATGACCGATCTTGACCGTCAGCGGAGCCCCACCACCGGACCCGGTTCGGATGGTGTTCCGGAGACCACGCCAGGGACTACGGCGGGTACTGCGCCAGGACCGACCTCCGGGGTCGCCACGGGTGTCACCCCGGGGACCACTCCCGGTCTCACCTTCGAGGCGGCTCGCGCGGAGCTGGAGGACGTCGTCCGCAGGTTGGAGGCCGGGGGATGCGCTCTGGAGGAGTCCCTCGCGCTCTGGGAACGCGGCGAGGAGCTCGCCGCCGTCTGCCAGCGCCTCCTCGACGGCGCCCGGGCCCGCCTCACCCCCGCCCCGACCGCCGAACCTTCCTGAGTCCCACCGGCCGAACCTCCTGGCATCGCGCCGCGCTGCTCCTCCTCGCTGGTCGTTCTCGACCTGCCGGTGGTCTTCCCGGAACCCCCGTCAGCCCGGGGCCGGGTCTCCCGTTCCCGGGCGCGGAGGACACAGAGCCATCCAGATCGTCGATCTTCCACCTGCCCCGGGATCCCGGACTCCGGGACCCGGGGCGCCTGAGCCTGCCAGGCCACGAACCGGGGACTCCCAGCCCGCACCTCCAACCCCAAAACCCCAAAACCCCAAAACCATCACGAATCATTCGCGGCCTGAAGATCGCTTCTGATGTGTGGCGGCTCAGTGAGTCCATGGACTCACTGAGCCGCCACACATCGAGCCGCCACACATCTTCGGGGCCCGGGCCCCGAAGCCCGGTTGGGAGCTGGGTGGGGCGGAGGGCGGGAGCGGCTTCGGGGTGGGCGGGGTAGCGGGACTCTGGTGGGGGGTGCGTCGGTGGTGGGGGTTGAGCGCGTTCAGGGGGGCCAGGTGTGCGGTGGGTGGCACACATTCGGTGGGGCCGGGCGGGACGCCAGGGCTTCGGGGGGCCGTAGGGTCGGGTTCCGCGGTTCCGCGGTTCAGAGGTTCCGCGGGTGTCCAGCGGGTGTTCGTCAGGTGATGGCCGCCGGATCCGAACGCCGTCGGGCCCGGACGTCCAGTGCGGACATGGAGTCACGGACGTCCCCTGTGGGCGTCCCATGCGGACGTCGAGTACGGACGTCGTCGGATCAGGGCGGCGTCGGATCGGAAGATGAGGGCGTGGCGCGTCAACGCGGTCAGGAAACAGTCCGGGACATGGTGCTCTCCCTCGCCGTGGTGCTGGCGGGAGTGGCGGTGTTCTACGTCTTCGTGATGCCGCACGGGGGTGAGGATCCCGAGGTGAAGGTCGTGGACACGGAGTCCACGCTGGTGCCGTACGCGCGCCAGGCGCCCTACCCGGCCTCGGCGCCCCAGGACCTGCCCGACTTCTTCAAGCCGACGTCGATCCGGATGAAGCTGCCCTCCGGTGGGACCAGCGACGGAGACACCACTCAGATCACGATCGGGTACGTCATCGACCGGCCGGGCGACCGGACCTACACCCGGTTCATCCAGAGCAACGCCCCGGACGCGGTCCAGGCGATTCTCGGTGACCGACCCACCACCGGGGCCGTGAGCGTCGCCGGTGAGGAGTGGGACGAGCGACGCGACAGCGACGGGCATCTGGCGATCACGCGCGTGGCCGACGGTGTGACGACGATTGTCGACGACGGTGGCGGCCCCGGGGCAGCCGACCGGGCCGACCTCGAGACGCTCGCCGCCGCCGTCCGGCCGCTCGACACCGGAGCGTCAGCCGCGGTCGCCAGCCCCGCCGCCTGATCAGCAGCAGGACCAGGGCGGCACCAGCAGGACGGCACCAGCAGGACCAGAAAGGGGATTGGCGGCGTTTGCGACGCCAGGCGAGCCGCTGCGGGCCCCGCCGATGTCGCGATCGCGAGCCGGCTCGGGGTGGGCTCCCGGCGCGGCCGTCCCGTGGGCGGGATGCACTGACCTGGAACGGCTCCGGGCGCTGGGACGGCTCGGGTACAGAAACGACTTCGGGTGGCCGTCACGCCCCCTCCGCGTGACGGCCACCCGTATCGACCTGTATGACGCGGTTCCTCCGGGGAAGGTTGCGCGCCCGTCCAAAGAATTTTCCGGGCTTCCGCCCGGTCGTCGGCGACGCGGCCTCCGCAGCCAGCCGCCGGCCTCATCACGGACCGGAAACAGGCTGGTCGCAGGGCTGGTCGTGGCGGTAGCGGCCCGGTCGCGGGCTGGTACTTCGGCGGCTACCGGCGGCGCGTGACGCCGTGTCGAACTACGCTCCTCCCGTGGCTGCCGAGACCCCTTCCGTGCCCGAGTCGTCCGTGCCCGAGTCCCTCGCCGTCCAGGGCCAGGCGCCTGACAGGAACCTCGCTCTCGAGCTGGTCCGGGTGACCGAGGCCGCGGCGCTCGCCGCCGCCCGCTGGGTCGGGCGTGGTGACAAGAACGGTGCTGACCAGGCGGCCGTGGACGCGATGCGCCGGCTCGTCGGGACGGTGTCGATGCGGGGCGTCGTCGTGATCGGCGAGGGGGAGAAGGACGAGGCCCCCATGCTGTTCAACGGCGAGGAGGTCGGCTCCGGCGAGGGCCCCGAGTGCGACGTCGCGGTCGACCCGGTGGACGGGACGACGCTGACGTCCAAGGGAATGAACAACGCGGTGTCGGTGATGGCGGTCAGCGAGCGTGGCTCGATGTACGACGCCAGCGCCTGTTTCTACATGGAGAAGCTGGTCACCGGGCCGGAAGCGGCGAGCGTCGTCGACATCGACGCCTCGGTGGAGGACAACGTCCGCGCGGTGGCGAAGGCCAAGGGCATTCTGCCGCGGGATGTCACGGTCGTGGTGCTGGACCGCCCTCGGCACGCCGAGCTGGTGGAGAACATCCGCAAGGCCGGGGCGCGCGTCAAGCTGATCTCCGATGGTGACGTCGCCGGCGCGGTCATGGCGGCCTCGGCGGACACCGGGGTGGACATGCTGCTCGGCATCGGCGGAACACCCGAGGGGATCATCGCCGCGTGCGCGGTGACCTGCATCGGCGGCGTCATCCAGGGCCGGCTCTGGCCGCGGGACGACGCCGAACGGGCGAGGGTCCTGGACGCCGGGCACGACCCGGGCCGGGTCCTGCACACCCGGGACCTGGTGAACAGCGAGGACATCTTCTTCGTCGCCACCGGCATCACGGACGGCGAACTGCTCGCCGGGGTGCGGTACCGGCCGGGCGGTGCCAACACGTCGTCGCTGGTCATGCGCTCGCGTTCGGGCACGATCCGGCGGGTCGACAGCCAGCACCAGCTGACCAAGCTCCAGGCCTACTCGACCGTCCCGTTCTGAGTCCGGCCGATGCCCACTCTCGTCCGAGGAGCCAGGACCCGGCGGCGGCTGACGGCTCCGATCGGACGGGCGGTGGCGCGGCTGGACCGGCCCGGCCCGCATGGCAGCGCGGCCGAGATCCGGACGCTTCCGCAGGCGCTGCGGCGGTTTGTCGCCCACCCGCGCCCGCCGGTGCTCCTCGGGTGTGTGGGCGCGGTCGGCGTGGTGCGGGCCGTGCGTGGTCCGCTGCGGCGCCGGGACGTCGTCACGGCCGCGGCCTGCCTCGCCGCGCAGCCGTTCGTCGAGTGGGCGGTGCACCGCGGCCTGCTGCACGCCCGGCCGGGCGGCCGGCTCGGGTCGGTCGGCTACCAGCTCGCCGGCTACGGGCACGAGCAGCATCACCGTGATCCGACGAACCTGGACACGATGTTCCTGCGGCCCCGGGAGGTGACGGCAGGCGGGGCGCTCGCCGTCGGCCTCGCGGCGCTGGGCCCGCCGGCTGTCGGCACCGCGGCGGTGTGCGCCGGGCTGGGCGCACTGGCCTACGACTGGACGCATTTCCTCGTGCACACGGCCGTCCGCCCGTCGAACCGGTTCTACCGGCGGGTCTGGCGCGGGCACCGGCTGCACCACTATCGCAACGAGCGGTACTGGCTGGGTGTGACGAGCCCGGTCGCGGACATGGTGCTGGGCACCTCGCCCGCCCGTGACGACGTGCCTGTCTCGCCGACGGCCCGCGGTGCCGCCCGGCGCGCCGCCCCCGGCCTGCCTACCGGCGCCTGACCGGCTCCTCGTGAGCCGGCGCCGTGACCGGGCCGCTCCGCGCCAGCCCGGCGGCGGCTTCGCGGAACCGCCCGGCTACGACCTGCGTCCAGCGGTGGTGTGATGCACCTCATAGTGTGCGGTGTCGTGGCCGGCTGACCGGTGCCTCCGCGCGCGAGCCTGCCCGGCGAGGCTGATCAGCAGGCCGCCCAGCGCGTCCGCCTGCGCGTCCAGCGTGTGGTGGGCGACGACGCTCGCCCGCGCGCGGGCGCCGAGCAGCTCGGCCAGCGTCTGGTCGTCGAGCACCCGGGCGAGCTTCGCGCTGAGGTCGGCCATGTCGTCCTGGCGGGCGATCAGGCCGGTCGCTCCGTCGGTCACGATCTCCGGGATGCCCGCGGTCGGGAACGCCACCACCGGCCGCCCGCACGCCTGCGCCTCCAGCACGTTCAGCGGCAGCCCCTCCAGACTCGACGCGAGGACCAGGACATCGGTGGCGCGCAGCAGGTCGCCGATGTCCGAGCGCGGCCCCAGGAACAGCACCCGGTCACCGAGCAGTTCGGCGCCGAGCCGGCGCAGCGACTCCCCGGACGCCGGGTCGAGGCTGGGCGCGCCCGCGACCGCCAGCCGCGTGGACTTCAGGTGGTCCGGCAGCGCGGCCACCGCACGGATCACCTTGTCGACGCCTTTGCGGGGGTCCAGGCGGGACATCGCTAGGACCAGCGGCGCTGCCGGGTCCGTCGACAGGCTGGCCCGCACGGCCGGGTCCGCCGGGCCGGGGCGCAGCGCGTCGGTGTCGACCCCGTTGCGGATCACCACCGCGCGTCGGGCGGCCCACCCCGGCAGCGACGCCGCGACCGCGCCGCTCACCGCCACGGACCGCGCGGCCCCCCGGACGGCCAGCCCGTGCAGCTGGCCGACCAGGTCCGGCTCGTTCTCCTCGTGCAGCAGCAGCAACGCGGGCCGCCGGCACAGCGCCGAGGCCCCGACGGCCTCCAGATGCGACCAGCGGCTGTTCGCCTGCAGGACGTCGACGCCGAACCGCCGGGCGAGCCGGGCTGTCCGGGCCGCCATGACCGCCGTCCGGCCGGATTCGCGCAGTACCAGCGCGGGGCTCGGGCGGCCGTCCGGGCGGCGCAACCTCCGGTCCGCCGGCACTGGCAGGACGGCGTGGTGCCGCCCGGACGCCCGCCAGGCCGCGCCCGTCGCGCTGTCCTCCGGGGCGGCGAGAATCTGCTCGATCCCGCGTCGCTCCAGCAGCGGGGCGAGCCTCAGCAGGAAGCGCTGGGCGCCCCACAGCCCCTCACCCTGCTCGACGATGAGGACCCGTGCGGCCGGCTGTTCCTCCACGCCACGGCAGGTTACGGAAAGTTGGCCATCGTGTCGCTACAGTGACCGAGATGGGTGACTGACTCCCGGCGCGAACCTGGCCATCCGGGCGCGTCTCCCGCCGCGGCCGGCCGCCTCGGGGCGGCGGTCGACGGCGGCCGGCGCGGTTCCGGCGGGCCGGGATTGCCCGGGGGCCTCGGCGGCTGGCCCGCCGGCGCGCTCGCGGCGCGCCGGCAGGCGGACCACAGGCGCCACGGCGACCACCCGGCCGAGCAGCAGCGCAAGCGCGGCCCCCTCGGCACCCCAGGCCGCCAGCATGATCGGGAGCGCGGCCACCAGAACGGCCAGCCCAGTCACCGTGGCCCCGCGCCGGATCACCGGCCGCGCGGCCGCCCGCACCCCGCTGGACGGCTGGGCGCCGGTCGGGCGGGCGCCGGTTGGCAGGGCGTCGATCGCGAGGGTGGCCAGGAGCAGGCGGAGCCCGGCTGTTCCCTGATCGGCGTACTCGTCGCCGAGCACGGCCAGCGGCAGCGGCGCGGCGACCAGCGCGACGGCCACGCACGGCAGCGTCGCGGCCCCACGGCCGCCGGCGAACCCGCCGACGGCCAGGATGGCGAGCACGGCCAGGGCGAAGGCGGCGCTCCCCGGGCCGACCTGGTGATCGAGGACGACCAGGGCCAGTCCGGCCGCCGCCGCCGACCAGAGCACCCGCGTCACAGGCTCCGGCGCGGCCGGCGCGGCCGGCGCGGCCGCGAGTGACGCGAGCGATCGCCGCGCCGCCTCATCCACCTGCGTCCTGCCGAACGGGGTCCTGCTGGGCGGAGCTGTGGGCAGTGCCGAGAACGGTGACCGCGGGGTCGGCGCCTGCGGCGACCTCGTCGGTGGTAGCGAGGGGCGCCGTGACCTGGGCGGTCGCTGGGGGCCCTGCGCCCACCGCTGCGCGCTGGGCCGGACCACTGATCCTCGCTCCGACGGTGACCCGACAGCGGGGAGCGAGTCGGGAGTGGGTGGCGAGCCGCGGGTCGGGAGCGATCCCGGAGCGGGTTGCGATCCGCGGGCTGGGAGCGATCTGAGGCCCGGGCGTGACCCGGGAGCCGGCGGCTCCCACTCCGGCGCGGGGACGGCTCGCGCCGTCGTCGTCGTCCGCCGGGGGGCGCCGAGCCGCCGGACGGGGCGCTGCCGCCCCGCCGGGGTGGCCACACGGGATGAGGCGAGGCCGGGGTCCGCGTCCGTCCGCCAGAGCAGCCATCCGCAGCGTGGACCGGCCGCCAGGGCGACCGGCGCCAGCCATGCGAGCAGGGCGACGTGCGCATGCCCCGCCCCGCCCCGCGCCGCGACGTCCGCGGCGAACACCAGCGCGCCCACCCGGACGGCGCCCAGCGCCACCCACGCCCCCGCGGCGACCAGCATCCCGGCCGCCGATGTGCGGCGGTTCGGTGAGTCCTGGGACGCGTTGAACCGCCACACATCGGGGCGTGCCGGCCAGAGGGCGACGCTGGCGGCCGCCAGCGGCAGGAGGATGAGGAAACCGGGGGTGGCGGCGAGGAAGGCCAGGCTTGGGATCAGCGATCCACCGGCCCAGGCCAGGGTGACCGCTCCGAGCGCGGCCAGGGCTCCGGCGCGCAGCCGGTGCCGCGCGCCGGGTCCGGGCGCGGCGGCGCGCGCGAGCGAGACGATGACCCGCAGACCCAGCACGACGGTGGCGTCCGCGGCGACGTCTACCGCCGGGACCCGGTGTGCCGCCCAGGCCCAGAAGGCGGCCGCGAGCAGCGCGGCCGTCACCGTGGTGACGGCCGCGGCTGCGGCGGTGGTCGTGCCGGTGGTCGTGCCGGTTGTGGCCGCGCCGGCGCTCGCGGGCCGGCCGCGTCCGCTCCGCCGTCCCGCGCCGCCTCGCGCGCCCGCCGACGAGGCCGTGGTCACAGCGGTGGGAGGGTGGGTTGGCCGGGCGCGGGGAGACGGGTCCCCTCGGCGATGTGCGGCGCGAACCGGGGGCGGTACGCGCCGGCCAGCCGCGCCGGCGCCCGGGCCGGGACCCGCGCCCCCAGCACCGACGGGACGAGCCTGATCCGCGGCCTGGCCGGGACCGTGCGCGGCAGCGTCCGGCCGATCCCGTCCAGCCAGGCGCGCACGCGGTGGTCGGCGAGACCGCCGTCCACGGTCAGCCTGGTAATGGCGAACGGGTCGTCACCCTGGTGGGACAGCGCCTGCCCGACGGCGCACGCGCCGCCGTATCCGGCCGCGATCACCAGCTGGCGCGCGGTCGGGTCCCAGCCTCCGCGGGGGTAGGCGAACGAGCGTGGCTCGTCGCCGGTGATCGCGGCCAGCCGCCGCCGGCTCAGCGTGATCTCCGCGGTGACGTCGGAGCGCTGCAGACCGTCGAGCCGGCGCCCGCTGTGCCCGGCCGCGCCGATCTCGACGCCCATCTCGTGCAGGCGGCGCACGTCCCCCTCACTGAGCATGCCGGGTGTCCCGAGCCGGGAGGTGGTGACGAAGACGGTGGCGGCGAGGCCTCGTTCGGCCAGCTCGCGGGCCGCGACGAAGGTCTCCGCGTGATCGCCGTCGAAGGTGATGACGATCGCGTCGGGTGGCGCGTCGGCCGAGCGCAGCGCCGCGCAGTAGTCCACGACGGTCATGAAGTGGCGACGGGATCTCTGGATCATGCGACGGTGGCGCGCGAAGACGGCGGGCGTCACCGTCGATCTCCGCGGCGCGTGGCCCGTGGGATCGGCGGCAACGTCGTAGCGCAGGATCGGGACCGGCCGCGGCTGGTTGGCCGCGCCGTTGCGACCGCGTGCCCGGCCGGCCGCCGCCGAACGAGCCGTGGCTCCGGCTCCTTCGTTGTTTTCCTTGCACGTCGCGGTGGTGGCGGATTTCGGGGAAGACACTTTTCGCCCCTCCAGCGGTCCCCGGGCCGCCCGCTTTGCTCGGGTCGGCTCATATCGCGGAATGTAACCGGTTGGCGTCCAGCGGAATCTAGCATGAGTGATTGCTGCCTGTAGTAGCGCCATTACGGCCAGGCGATGTGTATCAAGAGGTGAGCTGAAATCGAACGGTTAACGGCGCGTCATCGGTGAGTGGCCGCGCTTCCGTTCGGCACCTGCGGGCGACGGTGTTCCTGCGTCCTGCTGAAGAAATTTAGATCATCTGTATTCGAGAATTCCGAATACTGCGTTACATGCGGGTGCCCGGACGGCGACCTCGATGTCGCTGTCCCGCGTCGCGCCGGGTGCCGCCGTCCAGCGGTGCCGCCGGCATGGCGGGCGGTGGTCACGGCAACCGCTGACCGGGCGGCGACCGCCAGGGCGATCACTGCCGGAACAGCGGATGTCAGGACCCCGCCGTTAGGGCGGTCGTCACCACACCCGACACGGCAACCGACACATGACGGCCGCCATGGCCGTCACGGCCGTCAAGCGCCGGGATCGACCATGCCCCGTCGACGTCCTCCGGATGGACGTCGCTACGGCGGTGGCGCACCCGAACGACCGGTGCGGCGACGCACCCGGGTGAACCGTGGGCAGTCGCATTCGCCGCAGTCGCTGTCTGGTCGGTAATGTCGGTGCGAATCCCGCGTGTGGCCGCACCGGCACGCCCGCCACCAGGGGTGACGAGTGCGTCCCTGGTAATCCGGCGTGTTGGGCACGTCGTGACAGTACTGCACGGATCCGCCGGTCCGGATGTTGCGATGGTGACGTTCGGGTGCCCATCGGTGGGGATCACCGCGCTGACCTCAGCAAAGCCCAGGCGTGCTAACCCGTGAACAATGCGGGTGAACGACGTGAATGGCGCCTTGGTGTGTCGGCCGGGCCCGGCCGACCCCCGTGAAGCGGTGATCGGTGTGATCCGCACGGTGGCGGGCGGGCCCTGGGTGCGGCACATTGCGGTGGCGGCGGGCGGCTGCCCTGGACGCCGGCACCACGCGGCCGCATCGTTCGCCGGGGGATCGCGGCCCGCGGCAGTGGGCCACGGAAAGGGCACCGTCGGGGCGAGGGGCCGTCGGAGAGTGGCGGCGGAGCGCGCGCTACTGGGGCGGGCTCTACTGGGGCCGGCGCCTGCGGGCCGCGGCCGACTGGGCGAGCGAGCGCTGGCGCTCGCGCCGCGCGACCTGCGCCCGGCGCCCGCGCACGGCCGCGATCAGCGTCACGAGGACGACCGCCGTGAGCAGCGCGGGAGCGTGCAGGATCATCTCGGAGCCGATGTCGATCGCCCGGTTGCGCAGCCCGGCGCTTCCGTCGCCGGCCGCGGGGTTCAGGAAGCCGACCACTACCGTGATCACGGCATACGCCAGCGGCGGCATGATCACGACACCGATCAGGTCGTCGACATGGACCCGCACCGCGGCCAGCACGCAGGCGGCCACAAACAGGACACCGAAGACGTAACTGAGATTGTCGAAGAGGAGCGAGTCGACCGCGGCGCCGATTCCGCCGACCACCACGGCGACCAGTCCCGCGCCGAGCGCGGTCAGGCCCCGGCGCGTCCCCGTGACGACGGTGGGGGGCGGCGGTGATCCGGACCGCGTGCGCGGGCCGGGCGGGTACGAATCATCCGGCACTCGGGTACGCCCGGACCTTCCCGGCGGTCCGGCGGGCTGCCGGTGAGGCGGCGTACTCACCCAGGCAACGTACCGTCCCAACTTTGCGGCTGCGTCAGGGCGATAGGTCAGAGAAGTGAGCACGTCTTGGTAGCTGCACTTTCGGCATTCCGTTATGCACGATGAGCTACCGATCGGTATGACCCGCAGCCATCGGACGGATCGGGCGGGACCGGCCGTCCGGCCGTCCGCGGACGTCGGCCCGACGGCCCGGCGACCCGGAAGTCCAGCGGAGAGCGGGGATCGTGCCTCGTCCCGGCCGATCCCAGGCCGTTGCGACGGCCGCCGCGCGCCGTCCGTCCCGGCCGGGCGGCGCGCGGCGGCGAATACTCTGCCCACGAATGATCCGATGGTGGCGCCGCGGCCATGCGGGCGGCGCGACCGTGCCGCGGTGGCGCCGCTGTGGCGTCGCGGGAGCGGCGGTGGCATTGCGACCGGGACCTCCGCGATCGGGGCCGGGCGCGATCACCCGTAGACTGCTCGGTCATGGGTCTGTCGATAGGCATCGTCGGGCTGCCCAACGTCGGCAAGTCCACGCTTTTCAATGCCCTGACCCGTAACGAGGTCCTGGCGGCGAACTATCCGTTCGCGACGATCGAGCCCAACGTGGGCGTCGTCGGCGTGCCGGATCCGCGTCTCGCGAAGCTCGGCGAGATGTTCTCCAGCGCGCGGGTCGTCCCCGCGATGGTGAGCTTCGTCGACATCGCCGGCCTGGTCAGAGGTGCGTCGGAGGGTCAGGGCCTGGGCAACCGCTTCCTTGCGAACATCCGCGAATCGGACGCGGTCTGCCAGGTCGTCCGGGTCTTCTCGGATCCGGACGTGGTCCACGTCGAGGGCAACGTCGATCCGGCCTCCGACATCGAGACCATCAACACCGAACTCGTGCTCGCCGACCTCCAGACCATCGGCGCGCGGCTGCCGAAGCTGGAGAAGGAAGCTCGCCTCGACCGGTCGAAGCAGCCCCTGCTCGCCGCGATGAAGGCGGCGCACGAGGTGCTCGACGCCGGGCGGCCGCTGTCCAGCGACCCGTCGATCGACCGCGCGGAGCTGCGTGAGCTGTTCCTGCTCACCGCCAAGCCCTTCCTCTACGTCTTCAACGTCGACGAGGACGTCCTCGCCGACACCGGTCGGCACAAGGAGCTCGCGGACCTCGTGGCCCCGGCCGACGCGGTGATCCTCTGCGCGAAGGTCGAGGCGGAGCTGATCGAACTGCCCGAGGCGGACGCGGCCGAGCTGCTGGCCTCCCTCGGCCAGGACGAGAGCGGGCTGGCGCAGCTCGCCCGGATCGGCTTCCACACCCTCGGCCTGCAGACGTACCTGACCGCGGGTCCCAAGGAGTCCCGGGCCTGGACCATCAGGGCCGGAGCCACCGCGCCCGAGGCGGCCGGGGTGATCCACAGCGACTTCCAGCGGGGCTTCATCAAGGCCGAGATCGTCTCCTACGACGACCTGATGGCTGCGGGCTCCATGGCCGCGGCGCGCGCCGCCGGCCGCGTCCGCATGGAGGGCAAGGACTACGTGATGGCCGACGGCGACATCGTCGACTTCCGTTTCAACGTCTGAAGCCGGCGCCCCGCCTGGGTCAGGTTCCTCGTTCCAGCCTGACCGCGGGCCGCCGCGGGCTCTGGACGAGGCGGGCCGCCCGGGGGAGCACCGAGACGGCGGCCTCGGCCGGGCCGCGCCGGCCGGTCAGGCGCCAGAGCGTGGCGGCCGTGAGCGCGACGAGGACCTGGAGCGCATACGACCTGGTCGGGTCGGTGGGGAGCAGGTCGGAGGCCATCACCACCACGTGCAGCGAGTAAAAGGTGAGCGTCATCGCGCCGACCGCCGCGAGGGGCCGGGCAAGGGGGGCGCGGGCCACCAGCAACGCCAGGCCGAGCAGCGCCAGCGCGGTCCCGGTGGTGTGAGCCAGGTCGAACGGAGTCGTCGAGTGCGGCGTGTCGACGGCCAGCCACCAGGCGCTGTCGGTGGGGGTCGCGCCGTAGAGACCGGAGTCGATGAACCAGCCCTGCGGCAGGGAGCCCACGCCGGGAACCTCGGCCGGGTCCGCGAGCTCGGTGCGCCCGCCGAGCGGTTCCAGGAGCAGCCAGGAGGCGGCGCTCGCGGCGAGGGCCAGCGCCAGGCCACCGACCAGGAGCCGGGTCGCCACCTGGCGTGAGCGAAGGTCCGCATGGGCCACGGCCATCCCGGCGCAGAGATAACCCAGCCAGGCGAGTGCGGGGTAGACGCCGGTGACCGTCAGCTTCGCCAGGAGGTGTCCGGGCTCGCCCAGCGCGGCGAACGTCGGCGACGACAGGTCCGAACCCGGCAGGTCGTCGCGGACGAACTGGCTGACGACGGGCTCCGCGACGATCGCCAGGACGGCGACCGCCACCAGGACCGGGACGGATGCCCGTAGCAGCGGCAGAGCCAGGACGAACAGCAGCGCGTAGTACACCAGGATCACGGCGATGCCCGAGTCGGCATAGGCGAGGCCCAGGCCGAGCGCCCCGATGCCGAGCGCGCGCAGGAACACCGAGAGCCGGGCCTGGCCCGCGCTCTGCCGCCGGGTGGACAGGACCAGCGCCACGCCCGCCAGCACCGCGAACGCGGCGGCGGCCCGCCCGGCGGCCAGGGTGAACACGGGCGAGATCGCCGGGTTGTCCGACTCGGTGTCGGTGAAGGCGGGAAAGACGTGGGTCGCCACCATGCCGAGCAGCGCCACGCCGCGAGCGATGTCGACACCGACGATCCGTCCGGACCGGGGTGGATTCTCACCGTCCATGTCTCCAGCGTCGCAGGCGGCGGCTCGTCGGGGTTGGACGGTCGGCCCGGTCGCCGTCCGATTCGCCACTGGCGGCCCCGTTTCCGCCGGGTGCGGTTAGGGTTCGCGGAGTGACGGGCAGCGGGTCGCTACCGACGATGGACGCCGCGCCGGTGTTGCGCTGTGAGGGCCTCGTCCGGCGCTTCTGCGAGCGGACGGCGGTGGACGACGTCAGCTTCTCCATCGCCCCCGGTGAGACGTACGGCCTGCTCGGCCCCAACGGAGCGGGCAAGACGACGGCGATCTCGATCATCGCCGGGGTCCTCGCCGCCGACTCCGGGTCGGTCGTCGTCGCCGGCCATCCGATGCGGACCGACGCCGGCCGCGCCCGCGGCGCGATCGGTCTGGTCCCGCAGGAGCTGGCGCTCTACCCGGACCTGACCATTCGGGAGAACCTGCGGTTCTTCGGCCGGCTGCAGCGGATGCCCCGCCGGCACCTCGCGCGGCGCATCGACGAGGTCCTCGAGGTGGTCGGCCTCGCCGACCGGGCCCGGGACCGGGTCGACGTCTGCTCCGGCGGGATGAAGCGGCGGGTCAACATCGCCGTCGGACTCCTGCACGAACCGCGGCTGCTCATCCTCGACGAACCGACCGTGGGCGTGGATCCGCAGAGCCGGCATCAGATCCTCGCCAGCGTCGAGACGCTCGGCGGCGCCGGTCTCGCGGTGCTGTACACGACCCACTACATGGAGGAGGCCGAGCGGCTCTGCGACCGGCTGGGCATCATCGACGCCGGCCGGATCGTGGCCGAGGGCACCCGCCGCGAGCTGGTGGAACGCATCGGCGAACACGACCGGGTCGTCGTCACGGCGACCGGTCCGACGGCCGGGTTCGCGGCGGCGGCGGGCGAGCTTCCCGGCGTCCACGCGGCGCGGCCGGTCGACGGCGGTCTGGAGGTGCTCGCGGACTCCGCCTCGGCCCTGCTGGCGCCTCTGGTCACCACCGGTGAGCACCTCGGGGTGACCATCGCCGGCATCGAGGTCGTCGAGCCAGACCTGGAGGCCGTCTTCCTCCACCTGACCGGCCGGGCGCTGCGTGACTGAGCGGCGTCCGGAGCGTGCTCATCCGGTGCTCGTCATCGCCGGCGTCGACCTGCGGCGCCGCCTGCGGAACAGATCCGCGCTGATGATGGGCTTCGTCGGGCCGCTCGTGCTCGCGGGTGTCTTCGGCCTGCTGATCAGCGGGACGTCGTCGGTGACGTTCACGATCGGGGTGGTCGACCAGGACGGATCCGGCCTCACCCGCGATCTCGTCGCGGACCTGACCGCGCCGGCCCGTGGCGACGCCGGCCCGATGCGTTTCGCGACGCTGGCGGATACGGCGGCGGCGGAGCGCGGGGTGGACGACGGAGATGTCGACGCGGCCCTCGTCCTGCCGGCGGGGTTCGGGGCGGCGGTCGGTGGCGGAGCCATCCGCGCTGGCCAGGCCGCGGGCGACGGGGCGGCCGGCGCCACCGGCGATGACGGGGCGGCCGGCGGCGATGATGGGGCGGCCGGCGCCGGCGGGCCGGACGAGGAGGGTGCGGGGCGGGGCGGTCTCACGACCATCACCGTGCTGCGGGATCCGGCGTCGCCGGTCGCCGGCCAGGTCGCCGACTCCATCGCGATCGGCGTCTCGGCGTCGTTCAACCAGGTCGGGCTCACGCTCGCCGACGTGGCGCGCCGTACCGGGCGCCCGCCGAGTGCCGCGGAGGTCGCCGCCGCCCGCGACGCGGCCCCCGTCCTGACCCTGCGGGAGAGCGGCGTCTCCGGGACGGGCGTCGATCCCGTCGCGTTCTACGGCGCCGCCATGGGGATACTCTTCCTGTTCTTCACGGTCGGGTTCGTCGCGCGCTCGCTGGTGAACGACCGTGACGCGGGCATCCTCGACCGGATCCTCGCCGCGCCGGTCCGGCCCGGGGAACTCATCGCCGGACGCGCGCTGGCGGTCGCCGCGCTCGGGACGTCGGGTCTGGTGACCGTGTGGGCGGTCACCACGGTGGCCTTCGGCGCCCACTGGGGACCCACGGCGGGCGTGCTGCCGGTGCTGGTCGCGACGGCGCTGGCCATCGCCGGGGTGACGCTGGTGGTCGCCTCGCTCGGCCGGACCGAGCAGCAGGTCGGAGCCCTGACCTCGCTCGTGGCGTTCGCCCTCGCGCTCGCCGGCGGGAACTTCTTCGGCCCGGGGCCGAAACCCGCGGTGCTCGACCGGATCTCGCTTCTCACACCGAACGGCTGGTCGCTGCGCATCCTGTCGGACCTGGCGGCCGGGGTGGCGACCGTCGAGTCGGTGCTGACGGCGGTGGCGGTACTGCTCGTCGTCGCCGTGGTCACGGGAGGCATCGGCATGATCCGCGTGCGGCGGGTGATCTTCCGGTGACAGCGGAGACCGCCAGCCACCGGGCCGATCCCGGTCCCGATCCCGGCCGCAGCGCTGGTTCCGGGGGTACCGGCGGCCGCGGTCGCGGCCCGGGGCGTCCACGCGGGTTGCCCGGCGTCTGGCTGCGGCTCGTCGCGGCCTTCGCGTTCACCGCCGTCGTCTGGCGCTCGCTGTCCCGTGATCGGATGGCCCTGTTCTTCCTCCTGGTCCTTCCGATCGCCGTGATGGTGGTGACGGGTGCCGCGTTCGGCGGGGCCGGTTCCATCACCGTGGCGGTCGTGCGCGAGGGTGACGGCCCGGTCACCGCCGCGATCGAGGATCGCGTCTCCACCGCCGCGGGCCTGCGTGAACGGGCCGTCGACACCGTGCGTAACGCCCGTGACCAGCTCCGCCGCGGGGACGTGGGCGCCGTCCTCGTGCTGCCGGCCGGCCTCGACGCAGCCGTGTTCGCCGCCGCGGATCCCTCCCGCGTGTCCGCGGGTGATCCCGGGGAGGTCGAGGTCCTCACCGATCTCGGCAGCGACGTGGGGATGACGGCCCGCACAACCCTGACCGGCATCGTCCAGGGCACCGCGGCCACCTTCACGGCCACAGCCGTGTCCGCCCGGCTGACCGGTGCCCCGGTGGCCGAGATCGCCCGGGACCTGGCCCGGACGGCTCCGCCGGTGGCGGTCGCCTCCCGCGACGTCGGAGCCGGTGCCGGCGTCGAGCCGAACCGGTTCTCCGAGGTCGCGCCAAGAAACCTGATCCTTTTCGTCTTCATCAACAGTCTCGCGAGCGCCGCGTTCATCGTGAGTGTCCGCCGCTGCGGGGTCCTGCACCGGGCCGCCTCGACCCGGTCGGGGGTGCCGGCCCTGCTGGCCGGGCTCGCCCTCGGCTGGCTCGTGCTGGCTCTCGCCCAGTCGGCGCTGATCGTCGCGGTGGGGGCGCTCGCGTTCGGTGTCGACTGGGGTGATCCGCTCGCCGGCGGGCTGCTCCTGCTGGCCTTCGCCGGCGTGGGCTGTGGCGGGGGCCTGGTCGTGGGCGCGATCGGGCGCGACCCCGAGCGGACCTCGTCCATCACGCCGTTCGTCGGCATCGTGCTGGGCGCGATCGGGGGGTGCATGGTTCCCCTGGAATTCTTCCCACCGGCCATCGACGCGGTGGCGCATGTGACACCCCACTACTGGGCGGTGACCGGATGGGAAGATCTGATCATCGACGGTGGCGGACTCGCGGATGTCGGTGTCAATCTGGCGGTGCTTGCGGTGATGGCGGTCGCGCTGTCGGCGGCCGCGGCCGCGATCCTGCGCCATCAGCTCGCGCGGGGCTGACGAAACCGCGTCCGTACGGCGCGTGGGAGGGAAGGGCTCGGTAGTGATCTGTCATCTGGTGGGCCGGGACGCATGGGCGGTCGGTCCGGCGAACTACCACCCGCCGAGCCTCGACGCCGAGGGGTTCATCCACTTCTCGGCTCCCGAGCAGGTCCTGGAGACGGCGAGCCGCTACTACTCGGGGCGCTCCGACCTGCTGCTGCTCGTGGTCGACCCCGAGCGGCTCACCGCCCCGCTGCGCTGGGAGCCGGCCAGCGGCGAGGACGACCGCGGCGGGGCACTGTTCCCGCACCTCTACGGGATGATCGATCCGGAGGCCGTGCGGGCCGTCGTCCCGCTCCCGCCCACCGCGGAGGGCACCTTCGCGGTGATGCCGGGCCTGTGGTGACGGGTTCCGCCCCCGTCATGCTCCCAAGGCGACTCAGAAGGCGATGCCGGCGGACCTCAGGATGGCGGAGATCTTGCGCGCCAGCTCGACGTCCAGCTCGGTCACACCACCGGCGGAGTGGGTCCAGACCGTGAAGATCGTGCTCCCCGGGCCGCTTTCCACGACCGGGTGATGGTCCATCGCGTCGGCCTCGCGCATCACCTCGTCGACTATGGCCGTCGACTCGTCACCGTCGACAAGGATCTCGAGCCGGATCCGATCGGCGTCGCCGATCCAGCCGGGTAGTGCCTCCAACGCGGTGGATACGGCGCTGTTGTCCAGCCGTGTAGGCATCCGCGACTCCTTCACGTCCGTGAGCGGTGGTCCGGTCTGTGATCCGTGCCGGGCACGGGACCTGCCCGTCCTCGGCCCTTGCGCCGGATGCTGTCACCCGGAAGCGGAATCCGCCACCCTCCGCACACTCATCAGTTCCGTCGGCTACCACTCCGGGCCGTCGCACCGGACAGCGGGGTCGCCCGGCCCGGCCGTCCTCTGGTGGCGGAAAGGTGGCTGGTGGCGGAGGAGCAGGTGGCGAAAGGGTGGCAGGTGGCGGAAGAACGGGTGGCGGAAAGGCGGCTGGTGGTGGGATCGGTGGAGGAGGGGCGGCTCGTCGTGGCCGTCGCGCTGATCGACGGTGCTCGGCGGGTGCTCGCCGCGCGGCGGGTGTCGCCGCCGTCCCTCGCGGGGATGTGGGAGTTCCCGGGAGGGAAGGTCGAGCCCGGGGAGGACGAGCTCGCGGCGCTGCGCCGCGAGTGCCGCGAGGAACTCGACGTGGAGATTGAGGTCGGGCGCCTGTTCGGGGAGATCGCGCTGCCCCGCCCGGGCTGGCGGATGCGGTTGTGGCTCGGGCGCGTGGCCGCGGGCGTGCCAGTCGCCGCCGAGCACGACGACCTGCGTTGGCTGGGTGTGCGCGAGCTCGACGACGTCCCGTGGCTGCCGGCGGACGCGCCGCTGGTCGACGCCCTGCGGGCCGAGCTCGGGGAACCGGGGGAGGGCCTGCCGGCGTCGTGACGGTCCGCAGTGCGCGGCCCGCGGCCGCGAGTCCGTACCATGGAGTTGGACCGCGGCGGAGCAGACGTCGTTCTCCCGGGCGGGTACCGCCCTCCGGGGGGTGCTGCCGAAGATCGCGGTCCCTCATCCGACGAACCGTTTCGGGGTCCTAGGGTAGTGCCCTGAAGCCCCATGTTGCCCCGGAGCTCATCACCGTGCCCGTACGCGCCGATCTTCGTAATGTCGCGATCATTGCCCATGTCGACCATGGCAAAACGACTCTTGTTGACGCGATGCTCCGGCAGTCCGGCGCGTTCGGTGAGCGTGGTGAGGCCACCGACCGGGTGATGGACTCGATGGACCTCGAGCGCGAGAAGGGGATCACCATTCTCGCGAAGAACACCGCCGTACGTTTCGGTGACGTCACCATTAACATCATCGATACTCCCGGCCACGCCGATTTCGGCGGCGAGGTGGAACGTGGTCTCGCGATGGTCGACGGCGTGCTGCTGCTCGTGGACGCCAGCGAGGGCCCGCTGCCGCAGACCCGGTTCGTGCTGCGCAAGGCGCTCGCCGCCCGGCTGCCCGTCGTCCTCGTCATCAACAAGGTCGACCGGTCGGACGCCCGCATCAGCGAGGTCGTGGACGAGGCCTACGAGCTCTTCCTCGACCTCGACGCGGACGAGGACCAGATCGACTTCCCGATCGTCTACTGCAACGCCAAGGCGGGGCGGGCGTCCACGACCCGCCCGGAGAACGGCACGAGCCCTGACTCGCCTGACCTCAAGCCGCTGTTCGACCTGCTGCTGGAGGCCATCCCGGCGCCGTCCCACACCGAGGGCGCGCCGCTGCAGGCGCTGGTGACGAACCTGGATGCCTCGCCGTACCTCGGCCGGCTCGCGCTGTGCCGGGTGCACAACGGGACGATCACCCGGGGGCAGACCGTCGTGCTGTGCCGGGTGGACGGCAGCCAGCAGCGGGTGAAGATCACCGAGATGCTGATGACCGAGGCCCTGGAGCGGGTCCCGGCCGAGCAGGCCGGCCCCGGCGACATCATCGCCGTCGCGGGTATCCCCGACATCATGATCGGCGAGACCCTGGCCGACGCCGAGGACCCGCACGCACTCCCGGTGATCACGGTGGACGAGCCGTCGATCAGCATGACGATCGGCGTGAACACCTCGCCGCTGGCCGGCAGGTCCGGCAAGAAGCTGACCGCGCGCCTGCTGAAGAACCGGCTGGACGCCGAGCTCGTCGGCAACGTCTCCATCCGGGTGCTGCCGACCGAGCGGCCGGACACCTGGGAGGTCCAGGGTCGTGGCGAGCTGGCGCTGGCCATCCTGGTCGAGCTGATGCGCCGCGAGGAGTTCGAGCTGACGGTCGGCAAGCCCCAGGTGGTGACCAGGGAGATCGACGGGAAGGTGCACGAGCCCGTCGAGCGGCTGACCATCGACGCCCCGGAGGACTACCTCGGGGTGCTCACCCAGTTGCTGGCGCTGCGCAAGGGCCGCCTGGAGCAGATGGTGAACCATGGGACCGGCTGGATCCGGCTGGAGTACCTCGTCCCGGCCCGCGGGCTGATCGGGTTCCGGACGGAGTTCCTCACCGAGACTCGCGGCACCGGGCTGCTGCACCACGTCTTCGACCGGTACGAGCCCTGGTTCGGCGAGCTGCGCACCCGTGCGACCGGCTCGATGGTCGCGGACCGGTCGGGCGTCGCGACCGCCTACGCCCTGTTCAACCTGCAGGACCGCGGGACGATGTTCGTCGCGCCGACGACCGAGCTCTACGAGGGAATGATCGTCGGTGAGAACTCCCGGGCGGACGACATGGACGTCAACCCGACCAAGGAGAAGAAGCTCACCAACATGCGGTCCTCGACCGGCGACGAGCTGGTGCGGCTCACCCCGCACCGTCAGCTCTCGCTGGAGCAGGCGCTGGAGTTCTGCCGCGAGGACGAGTGCGTCGAGGTGACCCCGGCGACGGTGCGCCTGCGCAAGGTGGCGCTCGCCGCCTCGGAGCGGGAGAAGCTGCGCTCGCGTCGCCGCACCGGCTGACACCGACCCGCCCGGGAAGCCCGGGAAGCCCGGGAAGCCCGGGAAGTTCAGGAAGTTCAGGAAGTCCGGGAAGCGGGCCTGCTCTCAGGGAGTCGGCCCGCTTTCCGTGGTGGGCCCGCTTTCCGCGGTGGGCTCGGTGCGCGGGGGCCGGAGGCGCTGGTCCGGGGCCGCATAGGGTCGCGGGGTGACGCAATCCGCCGAAACGGTGCTGCCGCCGCGCCGCGTGCTTTTCGTGCATGCCCACCCGGATGACGAGGTCATCTCGACCGGCGTGACCATGGCCTCCTACGCGGCTCGGCCCGACACGCACGTGACTCTCGTCACCTGCACGCTCGGTGAGGTCGGTGAGGTTCTGGTTCCCGAGCTGATCAACCTCAGGTCGGATCTCGGTGACCAGCTCGGCGGGTACCGGATCGGTGAGCTCGACCGGTCCTGCGCCGAGCTCGGCGTCACCGACCACCGTTTCCTCGGCGGCGCCGGCCGGTGGCGGGACAGCGGCATGATCGACACTCCGGCCAACGACGACCCGCGCTGCCTGTGGCGCGCGGACCTCGACGAGGCGTCGGCGGCCCTGGTTCAGGTGGTGCGGGAGGTCCGTCCACAGGTTCTCGTCACCTACGACGAGAACGGCGCCTACGGCCACCCGGATCACATTCGGGCACATGACGTGTCCGTCCGGGCCTTCGCCGATGCCGCGAACCCCGACTTCGCGCCGGAAGCCGGCCCGCCGTGGCAGATCTCCAAGTTCTACGAGACGGCCACGCCCAAGTCGTTCGTCCAGGCTGGTATCGAGTATTTCCGGGAGTCCGGGGGCGAGAGCCCGTTCGGCTCCGCCGAGTCCGCGGACGACATTCCGCTGGCGGTTCCCGACGAGATGATCACCACCGAGATCCAGACCGACGAGTACCTGCCCGCGAAGGTGGCGGCGATGCGGGCACACCGCACCCAGATGGCGGTGGACGGCTTCTTCTTCGCGCTCGCCGACGGCATCGGCAAGCGGGCCTGGGCCGCCGAGCACTTCGTGCTGACCCGGGGTGAGCGCGGCCCGGGAACGGAACCCGGCGCCCGCGAAACCGACCTCTTCGCCGGCCTCCCCCTCTAGCTCTGGCCGCCCTGGCGCTTCGGGCCAGGGCGGCTCCGGCGCGCCGCTCGGGTCGACCGGGGCGGCTCGGCGACACCCAGGACTCACCCGGCCGCCACATCGCCGGCCGGCGCCGGCGCCGGCGCCGGCGGGGTGGGTGGGGTGGGGTGGGGTGGTTATGCCGACGGCGGACGCCTCGGCGGCAGGATCCGCTCCTCGCTTGCGTTGATTGCAGTGCAACACTGTAATCGCGAGGAGGATCGGATGGACGCAGGCGCCACCGCCAACCCGGGCCCCGAGGACCAGATCGCACTCCCCGACGAGACCGCGCCGTCCGGTGATCGTGGTGAGGCGGCGCTGGACGCCTACTCCCGTGTGGTGACCCGGGTGGCCGAGCGGGTCGGGCCGAGCGTGGGAAGCCTGCGGGTGCGCACCTCGCGTGGCGCCGGAGCCGGTTCCGCGGTGCTGTTCACCGAGGACGGGTTCCTGCTCACCTCCGCGCATGTCGTCGAGGGACGTCCAGGCACCGGCCGGGCCGGCGAGCCGGTCGGCACGGTGGAGTTCGTCGACGGGACCGAGCGTGCCGTGGACCTGGTGGGAGCCGACCCGCTCTCCGACCTCGCCGTGCTGCGGGCCCGCGGCTCCACACCGCGCCCGGCCGAGCTCGGCGACGCGGCGACGCTGCGGGTCGGCCAACTCGTCGTCGCCGTCGGCAATCCGCTGGGGCTGACCGGGAGCGTCACCGCCGGCGTGGTCAGCGCCCTGAACCGCTCGCTGCCGACCCGCTCCGGTTCGGCCGTGCGCGTCGTGGACGAGGTCATCCAGACGGACGCCGCGCTGAACCCGGGAAACTCCGGCGGGGCACTGGTCACCGCCGACGGCCGCGTGGTCGGGGTGAACACCGCCGTCGCCGGCGTCGGGCTCGGCCTGGCCGTCCCCGTGAACGCCACCACCAGGCGCATCCTCGCGGCACTGATCCGGGATGGCCGAGTCCGCCGCGCCTACCTCGGTGTGGCCGGTGCCCGGGTGCCGCTCCCGCCGGCCCTGGCCGAGCGGACGGGGCAACGCCACGGCGTGCGCCTCGCGGAGGTGGTACAGGGTAGCCCAGCCGGGCAGGCCGGACTGTTCACCGACGATCTCGTCCTGTCGATCGCCGGGACGCCCGTCGCCGGCCCGGGCGATCTCCAGCGACTGCTGACCGAGGACACCATCGGACAACCCGTCGAAATGACAGTCTGGCGTCGCGGCGCCCTCGTGGACGTCATAGCCGTGCCCCGGGAACTCGTAACCCCGTAGGGCACCGACCCGGAGAAGCCGGCAGCGGAACGGGGCCTGGCGCCGGGGCGGCCGGCTGGCGGGCGGTGCGAGATCGACGGTTCGGCCTCGGCGCGTGATCGGGCGGTCCATGGCCTACTGTCGGGGAATGCCCCGTCCGACGCTTGGCCACGGTCACGACGCGAGCGGTGATCCGGCTCCGTCGACGGCCTTGACGCCTTCGAAGGAGCGTTCCAAGCCGTCCGCGCGCCGGCAGGGGAGGGCCACCCCGGCCACCCCGGGCGCCGCTGCCGGCCGGGCCGTCCCGGCCGCCGCGGTGCCGGGGCCGCCCGAGGAGCCCCATCGTGCCTTCCTCGGTGTCTCGTACGCGTTCGGCATCGTGGCCGGGCTCGTGCTCGGGGTGTACGGCGTCGTTCTGGTGCCCTCCGGCCCGCGGCCGGGCGGGACGCTGATCTCCATCGGCCTGCTGCTGGCGCTTTTCGGTAACACCGGGGTGCCGTTTCTGGTCCGCTGGCTGACCGGTACCCGGCTCGGGGCGATGATCCCGCTTGTCGGCTGGATCCCCGTCGTCCTGCTTCTCGCCGCGTCGCGTACCGAGGGCGACCTGCTGCTGAAGGCGACCGCTACGGGCTACCTCTTCCTGGGGATAGGCGTGTTCGCGCCGGTGGTCGTGGCCGTGTTCGGGCAGGCGCGGCGCGGCCTGACGGCGCTGCCGCCGCGTCCCCCGACGGTGCCTCCCCGCTGAGGGCGGCCGGGAGGAGCGTCCGCGCGGTCGGCCGGGTGACGGTGGGGCCGTGGGCCCTGCCGGGGTTGTGCCGATGGTCACCGAGGTGTCCCGACAGGGCGGTGGGGCCACTTCCGCCGCTGTAGCGTTGCCGCCGTGGCCAGCCCCGCGCGCCAGCCCCTGCCCGAACCCGCTCCGGCGGAGACGGCCCGCGCGCAGCCGTGCCCGGCCGAGCTCCAGCCCGGGCCCGACCTCCCCGCCGCCGGCTCCCTGGACGGCCCGACGGCTCCGGACGGATTGGCCGTGCCCGACGCGGCGGCGTTCCGCCGGGTGGTCGGCCGGTTCGCGACCGGTGTGACCGTCCTGACCACGGTTGTGGACGGGCACCAGCTCGCGATGACGGCCAACTCCTTCGTCTCGGTCTCCCTCGACCCGCTGCTCGTCCTCGTCAGCGTGCGTCAGGACGCCCGGTTCCACGCCCCGCTCCTCGACGCCGGGGTGTGGGGGGTCTCGATCCTCGCCGCCGACATGGATCAGGCGTCCCGCGACTTCGCCCGCCGCGGCGCCGACCGGCCCACCGACGACGGGTACGGGGGCGACGGGCGGTCCGGCGGTGGCGGGGGGCAGCTCCTGGGCTGGCGGTACTCGCTCGGCGCGCGGACCGGGGTCGCCCTGCTGGAGGGCGCGCTCGCCGTCCTGGAGTGCAGGACCGTCGCGACGCATCCGGGCGGTGACCACACGCTGGTGATCGGAGAGGTGGTCGCGCTGGCGGCGCAGCGGCCGGATGCCGCTCCGCTGATCTTCTACGAGGGCTCGTACCTCTCGGCCGACCAGCCGGCTCGCTCGCGCCGGGCCGGCTCGTCCTCGTAAGCCTTCAGTTCAGGCGGGCGCGGGCGGCCGCGGCGGCGTGCCGGGCGGCCGCGGCGGCGGCGGGTTCCACGGTGGTGACCGCGTCGGCGAAGTTGGTCAGGTCCGTCGCGCCGCCGAGGAAGTCGCCCAGCCGGACGCGCAGCTCGCCCCGCTCGCGCCGCAGCACGGCGGGGTGGCGGGGCAGCAGGAGCGAGAGCTCCACCGCCCACAGCCTGGTGCGTGGGACGTCGGTGCGTGCCGCGAGCACCCGGATGTTGCTCAGGACCCTGGTGAGCAGGTCCTCCGGGGTCATCGGGGCGAGCTGGGCCCGGGTGAACGCCGCGCCGGCCGCGCGCACTCGTGCCGCCGCGTCGTGCACCGTCATGATCTCCCCCCCGGCGTACGGGTCGACGAGGACGTTCTCATGGGGCGCGCCCACCGCGACGATCACGTGGCCGGGCAGCCCGACGGCGTAGGCGGGGACGCCGATTCTGCGCGCGACCTCGATCCACACGATGGACAGCAGGATCGGCAGGCCGCGGCGCCGGCTGATGACGTCGGGCAGCAACGAGGCCCGAACGTCGTCGTAGTCGGACTCGTGCCCGGCGAACCCGGCCCGCTCGCCGAGGGACTCCCGCAGCGCCTCGGCGGCGGCGCGCAGGTCGAGCCCGGTCAGCGTGCCCCCGCCGGCGTCGGTGCCCGCGTCGGCCGCGGTGCCCCGCTCCGCCGGCGCCCCGGAGGCGGCCCCGGGAACCGCCCCGGAGGTGGCCCCGGCCCCGGAAGCGGCCTCAGTGGCGGCCCCGGCCCCGGCCCCGGAAGCGGCACCGGTGTCGGTACCGGCACCAGCCGCGCCACGGCCCCGCGGAGCGGCCCGGCGGGCCGCGAGGAGGGCGGCGGTGTCGGCGGCCAGGGCGTCGAGGGCACGGGTCGTCTCGGCCGGGTTCGTCTCCGGGCCGGCCTCGGCGGCGATCAGATGACACGCGAGTGCCAGGTCGACGGGTTCGCGGCGGACGACGGTGGCGAACATCCGCCTGCTGTGGGCGCTCACCGCTGGACCTCCACACTCGGGCCGGCGCCGCCCGGGTCGGCGCCACTCGCGTCCCGGTCGCCGCCATTGTCCCCGGTATCGTCGTCACCGGCGTCCGGGTACTCTCCATCCGCGTCGGCGCCGACCTGGCCGTCCGTGCGGAGAGCGGCGGGGCGATCTGATTCCGTGATCTGATCGTTGCGTTCCGCAATGTCGTGGCGAGGGGGCGTTCCGGGCTGGTCCAATGGTGTCGCCCGACCGGGGGGCCGAGGATTGGCCCGCCGGGGTGTCAAGGGCACGACACGCGCCGCTACGAGGGATTCCTCGGGCACACTCACTGTCGTACCGTCGGTGCGGCGGAGGCGGAGTTCGCCTTCCGACCAGGACTCAAGCGTGCCCAGAACATCGCTCAGGGGGAGCGGACCAGAGATACGGCGCCGGATCACGACCCGGGAGCCGATGTCGGCCGGAGTGATGTGGACGACATACACCACTAGTGCACGCCCTTGTTGTCGACACCGAACGGTCCAGGTCGATACTAAGGAATCAGTCGCCCGTGAGCTCGAGGAGGAACGTCCGGTGACCTACGTCATCGCGGAGCCCTGTGTTGATGTGAAGGACAGGGCTTGCATCGAGGAGTGCCCGGTCGACTGCATCTACGAAGGCGGACGGATGCTCTACATCCAGCCTGACGAGTGCGTCGACTGTGGTGCCTGTGAGCCCGTCTGCCCGGTTGAGGCGATCTACTACGAGGACGACGTCCCCGACCAGTGGAAGACCTTCACCGACACGAACGCGTCGTTCTTCGAGGAGCTCGGCTCGCCCGGCGGCGCCTCCAAGGTCGGCGCCCTCGACTTCGACCCGCCCACCATCTCCGCGCTGGCTCCCCAGGGCGAGTCCTGACCGGTTCAGGGGAGTCGGCGAGACCGTCCCGGACGATCAGATCGCCGGGACGGTCGCGGGTGCGGCTGCCCGACTTCCCGTGGGACCACCTGGTCTCGTACAAGGAGAAGGCGCGGTCGCATCCGTACGGGCTGGTGGACCTGTCGGTGGGTACCCCGGTCGACGCGACGCCGGCGGTGGTGCGCCATGCCCTCGCCGGTGCCGCGGACTCTCCGGGGTACCCGCTCACCGCAGGTACACCTGATCTTCGCGAGGCGGCCGCCGGCTGGCTGGCCCGCCGGCTCGGAGTGCTGGTGGAGCCGTCCGCCGTGCTGCCGGTGCTGGGCACGAAGGAGCTGGTCGCCCAGCTTCCCTCGCAGCTCGGCCTGGAGCCCGGGGACCGCGTCTGGGTGCCCACCCCGGCCTACCCGACCTACGAGGTCGGCGCCCTGCTCGCGCACTGCGAGCCGGTCGTCGGCCCCGCCGAGGGTGTCGCCCTCGTCTGGCTGAACTCGCCCGGCAACCCGACGGGGCGTGTCCTGTCGGTGGACGAGATGCGCGCGGTGGTCACCTGGGCGCGTGAGCGCGGCGTGATCGTCGCCAGCGACGAGTGCTACATCGAGCTGGGCTGGGAGGCCCGCGCGGTCTCGGTGCTCCACCCGGATGTCTGCGGCGGCTCCCACGAGGGCCTGCTCGCCGTCCACTCGTTGTCCAAGCGCTCGAACCTGGCCGGGTACCGGGCCGGGTTCGTCACCGGTGACCCCGAGCTCGTCGACGGGCTGCTCCAGCTCCGCAAGCACGCGGGGCTGATGATGCCGTCGCCGGTGCAGGCGGCGGCGACGGCCGCGCTCGCGGACGACATGCACGTCGCCGACCAGCGCGCCCGCTACGCCAACCGGCGGGCGGTGCTCGCCGCGGCGCTCGCCGTCGCGGGCTTCACGATCGACCACAGCGAGGCCGGTCTCTATTTGTGGGCCACCCGCGGCGAGGACTGCTGGGCCACGGTGGACGCGCTGTCCAGCGTGGGTGTCCTGGTCGCGCCGGGGAGCTTCTACGGTGAGTCCGGCCGGCGGCACGTGCGGGTCGCGCTGACCGCCCCGGACGCCCAGATCGCCACCGTTCCGGAGCGCATGACCATGCTCCCCGCGGCAGGCGCCCCGAGCGGCGCGCAGGCCGCGCCGGGCTGGGGCCAGCAGCCGGCCGGCTACCCGCCCGCCGGGCCGCCCGGCCCCGCGGCTTCGGGGCCGCATCCGGTGGGTGCGGGCCGCGGCGGTGACCAGGGCTGGTCCTCCGGCCGTCCGTCCGGGTACGGAGCGGGTGAGCCGGCGCGGGCCGACCAGAGCTCCGTCGGTTCGTTCGACCGGTACCGGTCGAGTCAGCCCGATCCGGGCGCCCGGCCGTCCCAGGACTACCGCCCCACCCAGGACTTCGGCTCGGCCCAGGAGTACCGCCAGCCCGAGGAGTACCGGCAGCCTGAGGAATACCGGCAGCCCCAGGACTTCTGGGGAGGCCGGGACGTCCGCTCGGGGCAGCCCGGAGATCCCTACCGGGACCCCCAGGGCGCCCACCGTCGGTCGGGGTCGTACTCCGGTGCGGGTGAGGGTGCCGCCGGGCAGGGCACGCCACCGCCGTACCAGACGGGTCAGCTGCCCGTCCCCTCGTATGAGAACGGCGGCGGCAGCGCGCCGCAGCAGCAACCGCCGCTGCCGTACCAGACGGGGCAGATG